>JAGWBV010000009.1 GCA_021295715.1 Candidatus Poribacteria bacterium
GGGCATATTGGCGGTTTAGTCTCTGCAACGGCGTGCCTGTCCCTAAAGACGCTCTGGAAAATGCAGACGAGCGGTTGATGCGTCTCTTAGGGCGCCCGCGTGTGAGTGATTTGAATTAAGGAACTCAGAAACGAGGAAAAACATGGCTGAAACACCACTTCACTTCAAAACGATTACCGAGATCTCGGAAGCGATAGCCTCAAAACAGGTATCACCTGTGGAGATTACGACTGCACTGTTGCAACGTATCGACGAACTTGACGGTCGATTGAAGAGTTATGCGACGGTGATGGCGGATTCCGCTATGACTGCCGCGCAGGCGGCAGAGCGGGAGATTGAATCTGGGACGTATCGCGGTCCCCTGCACGGTGTGCCGATTGCGGTGAAGGATCTCTGCTTCACGAAGGGTGTCCGCACGATGGGTGCGGCGAAAGTACTCGCGGATCATGTTCCATCGTTTGATGGGACTGTTATCGAAAAACTTGAAGCAGCGGGTGCGGTGCTGCTTGGCAAACTCAACCTGACCGAGGGCGCGATGGGAGGTTACAACCCTGAATTTGATATTCCCAAAAACCCATGGAATCCAGACCGATGGACAGGCTCATCCTCGAGCGGTTCTGGAGTCGCGACGGCGGCAGGATTGTGTTTCGGCTCACTCGGCAGCGACACAGGCGGTTCCATCCGTTTCCCTTCAGCGGCGTGTGGTATTGTGGGAATAAAACCGACGTGGGGGAGAGTCAGTCGTTATGGCGTGCTCGCGCTCGCAGAGTCGATGGACCATGTCGGTCCAATGACGCGAAGTGTTGCTGATGCGGGGATTATGCTTGAAGCAATCGCTGGGTTCGATCCGAATGATCCGACCTCTCTGCCGAATCCTGTCCCGAATATGCTGGAGGGAGTTGGGCAGGACCTCCAAGGTATTCGCGTCGGATTCGATGAAAACTATGCCACGAACAACATCGATGTTGAACTCGCTGAAGCCGTTCGTGCTGGCGTGGAAGTCTTAGCGGATCAAGGTGCTGAAATTGTTGAAGTACAACTGCCGGATGTAGATGAATACGTCACCGCATGGCCCACGCTGTGTTCGACAGAGGCAGTATTAGCACACGCAGCTACCTACCCGTCCCAACGGGATGATTATGGTCCTTGGTTTCAAGGCTGGCTTGATATGGGAGCGAATGTGACAGGCGCGGGGTATGCCAAGGCAAACAATTTGAGAGCCGCCTGCACAGGGCATCTCAGGCGGGTGTTTGAGGGGATCGATGTGCTGGTTTGTCCGTCAATGTCAGCACCCCCACACCCCGTCACGCCTGAGATGTTGTACGGACGGTATGATGCTCGGGATCCGAAATTCCAGCGGTTCACTGTGCCGTATGACTACAACGGCGCACCGACACTATCTGTGCCGTGTGGCATGAATAGCGAAGGGTTACCGTTGAGTATTCAGTTTGTTGGAAAACACTTGTCAGAGCCGTTGTTGTGTCAGGTCGGGCATGCCTATGAGAATGCCACACCATGGCATGACCTCCATCCCGATGTATGAGCAGAACAGCGACGTTACTTCTGTGGCAGGTGATACCCCTCTTTCATCGTTTCGATGCTGTAGAGGCAATTTTCTGCGGTTATATAGAGCGTCTTGCTTGTTTTGCCGCGTCCAAAGGCGACGTTCGTGGGTTTATCAGGTGTCTTGACGGACGCCAGTTCCTCTCCTTCAGGTGTGTACACGCGGACTCCGGGGCGGGTATCATCACGCACTGCCACAAAGAGATTTCCTTCAGCATCAACCACCATACCGTCCGGACCGTCTTGTGGGGCATAGTCAACCAGCACTTTTCGGAAAGTTGCTGTGCCTTCGGGTGAGAGGTCATAAGCGAGGAGTGCCATACGTCCATTAAGCAGTGGGATCTCATCGGGGAAGCTTCCCATCGCGCCGTTGTCGTGACTAATAACGTAAAGGGTTCGCTGGTCTGGGGACACCGCTACACCATTCGGTTTACCCGCATCTGTAACGACGAGATGAACAGAACCGTCTGGATCAATCCGGTAGACCCCAAAAATGGGTTGTTCAACGGGTTCGCTTCCTGCGTACCGAGGATCTGTAAAATAGATGCGTCCCTGCTCATCAATCGACAGGTCGTTCGGCGAGTTAAAGGGTTTTCCGTTATAGAGACCGGCAATAATTTCGCTTTTACCAGTCGTCATATCTGTTCGAGTAATCCTACGTCCCCCAAAATCCGCGCCTTCTGCGACAACCAAGCGGCCGTGTGCGTCAAATTTTGTGCCGTTAGACATCCCACTGGGAGAACGGAAAATGGTTGTTTCTCCGGTCTCTGGATTGTGTTTCCAGATATTCCCGGCTTGCATATCCGTCTGATCGGTGAAAGTGATGTCACTGAAATAGACCGTCCCGTCCGGCGCGACGGAGACACCTTCCGTAAAATGTGCGCCGTTGAAAAGTTCTTTAAGTTCGGCATCTGGGGCAAAGATGGCATTGTGGCTGGCGGCATTCCCAATCAACCCAGGTGCTAACGCTAAACCTGCAGCAATAGCAGATATGAGAGATTGTGACATATTTAGATTCGGCATATTTAATCTCCTTTGTTGCTAACCGTGAACAACGATCCCGGCGCGTGTGCAAAAAATATACGCTACTTATGCATCCTTGTCAACAGAAATTCTGTAAAAAAATTGCATTTTAATCTAACTATCAAGTATACTATCAGTGTAGTATTAGCCATGATATAGTGATACGAAAAGAGGCTACGAAGATGAAATTTAACGCAGTTTTCAAAAAAGTCCCAGAGGGTTACATCGGATTTGTCGAAGAATCGCCCGGTGCGAATACACAAGGTAAAACGCTTGAAGAAACGAGGGCAAATCTCCGAGAGGCTATCGAACTGACACTTGAGGCGAATCGCGCCCTTGCGGAAGAAGACATCGCGGAGTTACAAGATGTCATTCGGGAGCCTATTTCTGTGCGTTTATGAAAAGACGCGATTTCGTTCGCCATCTTGAAAAGAATGGTTGTGAATTCTTTCGCGAAGGTGGTAACCATACCATCTATGTTAATCGCCAAACCCGGAAGGTCGCGCCTGTGCAAGGCACCGGGAATTGAACAAATTCTTAGTGAGAAAAATTTGTAAAAGCTTGGACCTTCCGCTTCCTCGAAGCAAGGAGTCCCGTGTAACCCTTGTATTTATTCAGGGACAGGATCCTACCACACATCCCGAAGGTTATTAACCCATCGGATGCGGACCGTGGGTTATCACATCCTGTCGGGCATGTGCGTAAACAGCATCTTGGATTTCAAGGATACACACCGCATCGACGACCGTCGGCTCGAAGGTGCCACCGTCTCGGATTGCGTCAAGTGCAGCACTCATCACACCTTGAATCCTTGCCCCATGCGAGATGTCCTCGCTGAACCGGACCCCTTCGGTTGTATGCACTTCAATCAGAGGTTCACCGTTGCGACCGTACTGCTCAAATACAGATGCCTTCGTTCCAATGAATCTAAAGAAATGATCGCCACCGCGCGTCCCTGACGGATAGTTATAACCTGATTCAATTATGCCCGTGATACCGTCTTCTGTTCGTAGTACACCCACACCACTGTCCTCCACACCACGGCTATGCATGGCGTTGGACATGACCGCACCAACGACTCTTATTTCTCGATCGCCGACAAATTGAAGGAATGTATCGATACCGTGTGCCGCTTCGACTGCCCAACAACCGCCACCCGATATACTCGGATTGCTATGCCACGCCGAAGGTGTCGGATCGTAACGGGACGGGGGTCCGTTGTTCAATCTGCTATTGTAGAGGACGAGGTCCCCGAGACTTCCATCAGCGACCATCTCTTTGACGACGCTCACGATTCGGCTCGCACGATTCGGTAGCACAAGCGCGCTGAAGACGCCGTGCTTTTCAGAGGCTTCAGCGGCTGGACGCAGCCGATCCGCACAATCCGCGAACGGTTTGTCCAAGAGGTAGGGGATACGCCGGTCTACGCATGCCTGTACATGATCCGGCATCTCGATGTGTTTTCCGGCAACGAGTGCCGCGTCGGGTTTGCTTGCGTCAAGACATGCTGTTGCCATCTCATATCCCGGACATTGAAAATCGTCTGACAACTGTTGTCGAGGTTCCGCTTCGGCATCCATGACACCTACAATCTCGTGTCCGAGTCCATGCGCCGTGCGTGCCATACTGCGCCCGTGGTGACTATAGGAAAGAACGACCAATTTCATATTTTATCTCCTTTTTTCGGCTGTCGGCTCTCGGCTTTCAGCCATCAGTAGCTCATGTGGTAGTTGCTATCCCTTTCTCCGCCACAAGAAAACTCTTTCTGACTGCTGACAGCCGATTGCTGACGGCTATCTATAAAATGAATACATCGGCATTCCTGTAACAAGTCGAATCAGGACCCATACGCCACCCACCATGAATTCGCCGAGTATTAGTCCTAAAAAGAGTGGATACGCTTTGCGATAGAGACGAATCCCACCCACTTTCAGCAAGATTGTTTTGACACCCCAACTGATGAGTATCGAAAACCACAGCCGACCGATCGTTGATTTTTCACCAGCGACCATATACCCAGCAGGATGGAAGGGCCAGAACGGAAACAGCGTTCGCAGCCACCAAAAAAAACCAGTGAAGAGTGCACCGATACCAATAAAAATCACGGCAGGAACATCGGTGTCAACTGGGTGGTAGATCCAACTCTGCAAAAGGTTATAACCACCTGTGCCGAGATCACTCACAACACCGATGTTGTACCCGACCACAAGATACGCCCAAAACGATGCCAGAATCCCGATCACAGCGGCGAACATCATCGCTACGATGAGTCTGCCGGAACGCATGCCTGTTTCCTCTGCGAGTTTGAAGCCTTCAAGTGTATGTGGCATCGGATGGGCGCGTGACCCACGGTTGAAGGTTAGATAGAGACGCATCATCGTTAAACTACCGTGCGAAATCAATCGGGTCCCAAAAATATCTGTGAGGATATCGTGAGGTGTTGCATACGTCCGTATCGTCGGGGGTCCGACTTCAGCACGGATACGCGTCAGACTCATCGCTAACAGGTAATAGATTAAGAAGTAGAGTCCGATTGTCCAGAATGCCATTCCACCTTGTCGTGAAAAAGCGAATAGGAAAAACAAACCGCAGACTAACCCAATTGCCGCCCAGCGATAGCGTATCGGTTCTCTACTGTCGTCGATGTCGCCGGGTGAATTACGCCACCGAAAGATATACTTGAGAATCCTAAGAAAGTAGCGTCGTCCGCCCCAAATTGCGAGACATGCAAGCACAAGATACCCTCCCATCACCTGTTGCCAGTCATAAGGAAATCCCGGCATTACGTCAAGACCGAGCGCGCTGCCGAGTATCCGTTGTGCTTTCCAGAACCAGTAAAAAAACCAAATTGAAAATGACATTTCCAATGGCATCAGATACGCGAGTCCAACAGCAAACGAACGGACATAAACCGGGGTCCATCCCATTGAACTCCACGGTTTCTGTGTGAAGAATTGACCCAGTTCAGCGTGCCGCACCGGGATTTCAGGAATTTCAGGGAAAAGCACATGAAGACCATTGATAAGGTTGATACCGCCTGCAATCGAAAACCCAAGCCACATCATCGGTGATCGGAAAAGCCGTCCGTCAAGCCTTGTCATTTCTAATGGCAATTGCACGATGGGATACGTCAACCGTTCATGCTCAATCCACTGTTTTCGGAGAAAAACGTCCAAGCAGATCATCACCCAGATCAGGACGGTCAGAAAGAGAGTCCACCAGAGAATCGGACGCAGCCATCCCCGCAGATGCACCATTCTGTAAATAGTACTCTCTCCGTCGTAGAACGCTTGCAGGCTTGCCATATCATTAGATGTGAGCCACGCAGGAAGATACCGCCAAAACAGTTGTTTCCACTCATTTTCAGGGGTTGCAAACCAGAACGCATCGGATATCGTTGGGATAACGGTTTGCATCATATCGTGTCCTGCAATCGCTGAGGAGAGCGACAGCATCACAAAGACCGTTAAAAGTTCACCCTGTCTCAAAGCAAACCGTGGTAGAAACCGATTCAGCAAAAGATTGAACGGGATGAGCACCATCAACGTGATAATCACGTTATAGATGAGGGACATCGTCGTTGGGAGGGTGCTCCAGAATTTGAGGTGGTTTGCCATGATGAAGTAGGTATTCACTGGAATCAGTAGCAAACCGAGTATGATGGCGCGAACCGTTACGCCCGGATGGGAATTTTGATTTTTTTGTGTTGCGTTTGCCATAGAGGGACTGGACTTAGGATTTGTAATGGAGCAATTTATTACCGATGATTATAGCACAATTCCTATTTTACATCTCCCTCTTTTTTCAGTTTCCTTCTGGCACGCCAATACGCAAACTGTCGGAGATAGTAACCAGTATTCTTGCGGATTTTCTCAAACTCTGGCACGAACGGACACGTCCCGCCGAGTACGACTAATTCCACCTTGGCACGCGTCATCGCAACATAGAAGACACGACGCTCTTCTGCAAGGTTGTTATCACGACGCGGGAAACGACGCTCCAATGTGTTATGGACGAGAATAACCTTTTCCCATTCCCTACCTTTGGCTTTATGGATCGTCGTCACTTCAACAGGATCCGCGTGCTTGGAAAGCATTTGTTGAATCTGGTCGGTTTCGTAGTTGGTGCGCGCCAAAACAGCGGTTTCTTGAGATGATTTCAATTCACGGCGTAGGATGATTTCTACAGTCTCAGGGGTTGTCTCTACAATTTTTATTTCCTGCTGTAGCGGATTATGGGCACGAAGGTTTTTGCTGATTCGAGGCTCGTTACGCTCAATCAAGGCTCTTGCGTGTTCAACGATGGTTGACGTGGAGCGATAGTTCCGCGTAATTTCATATTTTACCACATCCTGACGAGCGGTAAATTCCTGCATAATTTCGGAATCGCCACCACGAAATCCGTAAATCGCTTGGTCGTCGTCGCCGACAGCAAAAAGGTTCTCCGATAAGAGTGAAATCAGTCGGAAATCGGCGGGTGCGATGTCTTGGAATTCGTCAACGAGAAGATATGGGTATTTATCACGGTAGGTTTGGCGAAGATCCGGACCCGTTTCAAGTAGGTTTGCGGCATGGATAACCATATCCTCGAAATCAATAGCGTTTCCCTCGGTTTTGAGCGTCTCATATTTTACGGCAAATGCTTGTGCTACGGGGTCATCAAGCGTTGTTGGGTCAAACAAGCCTTCGGTAACGTGCCGTTTCGCTTGCATAACGGTTTCTTTTATGTCGTTGAAGCGATCGCGCAGGTTCTCAAAGTCAGGATCTCTATCAAGATGTTCTTTGTATGGAATCTCGAAATGCTGGCAGAACATTTCGAGAATGAGTTGGTTGCTGTACTGCCCCCGCAACGGATCGGCGCGATTAAACACACCTTCACGGTTTCTATAGAACACAATCCAGTGTGCTTCGCGGCGATTTGCCTGTTGGCCCGGCAACGATTCAAGCACTTTAAAACTGAATTGTGACGCTCCTTCAGATCGGATCGCTTGTCGAAGTCTGTCGTTTGATGAGTGGTCAAAGTGTTCCTTCCGTCGTCGCTCTGGGTTTGTCGTTTGTCCGATATAGCATCTGCCGGTGCTTTTGCTCTCTATTTTATAGATGGCAACTGAGGTGGTGGAGGCTTCCCGTTCAATCTGCGTCTGTTCTTGTGCGATGATTTTATCTATCTGCCCCGTCCATACCTCAGGCTCATGATTAAATCCGGCGCGCTCATAGTTTTCAGTGATAATGTCTTTACCGAAAGCGTGAAGTGTCCGAATTTTCGGCTTTATGTGTGTTTCGGTATTATCAGAGGATTGTGACGACGTGAGTTCTCGCTCTTCTGTCAAGCAAGATTTGGCTTGCAAGCTACGCCAAATACGCGTCTCCATTTCTTCAACTGCTTTTCTATTAAAGGCAATCGCGAGGATGTGTGGAGGTAGGATTTTGTGCGTCTGGATAAGGTTCAGGATCCGTGCTGTTACGACTGTCGTTTTACCGCTACCGGGTCCTGCGATGACGATAGCGGGATCTGTAATGTGGTTTACGGCTTTTTCTTGGTTTCTATCAAGTCTCATATTTTCGGACAGTTTAAGTGAAAAATCTCCGAAGGTATCGGAAGTATTTCAAGAATCAACACTCATCGGATGACTGTTTTTCTGAGGTTTTTATAACACTTCGAGTTTTACCAAATTCCGACGCGCTCGAATCGGTTGTTTAGCATTCATTAGGAGTACTTCGACTGTTGTTCGCCCTATTGATGTTTGTCCTGCAATCTCTCCAGTCTCTCGATTTAAAAGAAAATGAACTGTCCAGCCATCAATCCGGGGGTTGAAAAGTCTAACATCCGTTCCTGTGAGTGGGTCAATCCCATTTTCGCGCGTAGCTTTGTGTGCATTACAGTGTGAACAGGCAAGTGCCAGATTGTTGAGTTCTGTCGGTCCGCCTGCCGATCTTGGCACAATATGCTTAACTTGAAAGGAGGAAGGGGAAAATTGTTCTGGATAGTGGCAGTACTCACACCGTTCATTTGCGCGGCTTGCCACAGACCTGCGCAACGGATTACCTATACGCATATATCACGCCTCGCTTATGATAAAAGCCGTCTCTCCAATGTTTCAAGGTTTTGGATTTGGAGTTCCTGCTCTTCAGCGAGGAGTGCTTCCATTTCTTTTTTCGCTTCCGATTCTAACACTGTTTCATTGTTGAATGCGAGAAGTTCTGCCAAACGTTCCTGTTTTTCAATAGCGAGAGACTTAAACCCAAAACTAACGTGTCCCTTCTTAATCATTCCAGCCACATCCATCTCTGTGCTTAAAACTTCGCCGGTATTAGCATCAACGAGTATCTCACCAACTTCGACAGGAGGCGCGACGTTGGTGAAAATGGGAACGACCCAAGTAGGCGGTGTTGATTGTTTAAGAATAGGTTCTCTTACCGTTAAGCATCTACCAGCGCGCTTTTGTAAAAAGGTTAGGGCAGCACCTCTTGCTTCGTCGCGCTTGAGTTGAAACAATACCAGTTCTTCAAGGGAGGTATCAGACACTTTAGCTTGCTGTGCCAATTTTTCATAGAGGTAATCTGGTAAGGAAATTGTAACCGGACGCATGTTGAATTCTCCAGTAATCGTTCTGAGTCTGCCCATTCTTACATAAAGTTTACCATATCTGTGACGAATTTTCAACCAACGTTCAACAGGAGTTGCTTCTACCAAGAGGTTTTTCTTATTCCATTTATGGTAAACTTTAGAATTAATTGTACACTCTGCACCGGCGAGGTTTGCTTATTTTTTTGGTTTACCATATACTACTTCGGCATGCGCCGCACCCATAACAGCAGTGCTACATTCATTGCACCGATAAAGCCGAAAACATAGGATTGGATGCCTACCAACGTCTCAAGCGAGCGGATGAGGAAGGGACAAAGAATGGGTAAACCGAGTGCCAAACAGGTGTAAAAGGTCAGCAGTTTCGCACCTTTCGCTTCCCAGAAGGTTATCTGCCGTTTCAACACCTGTAGATACGATTGATCCCACAGACGAGAGGTCCACTTCCCCTGCATGAAACCTAAACCGATCCCTAAACCGTAGCCGAAACTCGACCACCGTATGTCAATCCGGACATCCTGTGAAACGACAAACGCCCAAAGCAGTTGTCCTAACACCGAAAGAATTATAAATGCCCAAAAGACAGGCAATTTCATATAGAATGGGAGTAGACGCCGATATAACTTATTTGGCATTTTTTATTATCGGGGTTTCGATCCGTTTTTTCCGAAGTCAAAAACGGGCTCGCGCTTAACTTAGAAGTTATCCAGAGATGATGACTGAAAAAACGGATAAAGGCGAGAATTGCGATATAGAGATCGTTCCTACAGAAGATTCGATTTGACGTAATTAACCGCATTTTTGAAGATAACCAATCCGTCGCCTTCATCGGAACGGATCTCCTGAGTTTTAGCAGGTTTCCGTGTCCAGCGGGGATGGTTCCATTTTGTTAGGAACCGTTCTGGATGGGGCATTAATCCGAAAATTTTGCCTGTTGCATCGCAGATTCCTGCAATATTGCTATCGGAACCGTTCGGATTGTCAGGGTATCTACTCTCGGCGTATCGAAACACGACCTGATTGTTCGCTTCCAATTCTGACAGCACATTCGCTGGTGCAGTAAATCTACCTTCAGCGTGCGCAACGGGGAGATAAACCCGCGCTTTGACTCCCTCTGTAAAGACACATGGGCTTTCTTGCGTTTCCAGATCCACCCACCGACACTCGAATTTCGCTGAGGTATTCATCGCTAATGTCGAGCGCTGCGCCATCTCTGAGGTATCGTTCCCGGGCAGTAAGCCTGTTCGCACAAGCACTTGAAACCCATTGCAGATGCCAATTATTAACTTACCATCTGCGACAAATTGATTCAGCGCGTTTGTGAGTTTGTGTTTCATCTCGACCGCCAATAGGATACCCGCCGCAATATCATCGCCGTAGGAGAATCCACCGGGGATCGCGAGAATTTGATAGTCGGCAAGGTTAACTCTACCTGATATGAGATTTTGGATATGCACCAATGCTGTCTCTGCACCTGCGAGTTGGAACGCCATATCCGTTTCGGCATCGCAGTTCGTGCCTGCTGTTCGTAAAATGAGTGCCTTTGGTTTCATATTTTTAACTTTCCTTGCGGTTCGGTCAGGTCAGTTGGAGGCTTCAAGCGTTTTTTCCGTATATCCGCACTCCACTTCGTTTCAGACTTGTTTTCTTGTAGGGGCATGTTTCCAAATCCAGTTGCGACGTGACCAAAAACCTGCAAGGACAACGGACGCAGCAGCCCAGACGTACATAATTAAAAATCCTGCCAGGCAGATTTGAGATTCTCAATTGACGCTTCGACTATCGAGCGTCCATTCTTTCCTTTGATAACAAATTCGGATGTATCTGAAACGGTGCCAAGACAGCCGATCGGTATTCCCGCCATGTGGTTTTCGTAGGCACGTTGGTGGTGCGGTTCAACCTCTACAAGAAAGCGGCTATTTGATTCTGAAAACAGGAGGAAATCGTCGGCATCAATTTCTTCACCTGTAGGTATGTCGTCAAGACTCAGAGACATTCCATAGCCACCTGCAAATGCCATTTCCGCCACCGCTACACCGATACCGCCTTCAGAACAGTCATGGCACGAGCGCACCCATCCACTGTTGATAGCAGTACTGAGACGTTCCATCGTCAACTTCCCTTCACTTGGACGAATAGCAGGGGCAGTGTTTCCGACAAACCCGTGGATGTTGAAGTAGTGCGAACCGCCTAACTCAGCATAGGTATTGCCTACGACATAAATGAGATTTCCCGGCGTTTTCACGTCCATTGTGACGGCGTGTTGAATGTCGGGCATAACGCAGATAGCGGATATAAGGAGTGTCGAAGGGATGGCGCGTTGTTCACCGGTCGTGGTATCTCTGTACTCATTGTAGAGACTGTCTTTACCGGAAATAAAGGGCGTGCCGTAAGCAGTTGCGATGTCATAACAGGCTCTCGCTGCACGGACGAGTTCACCGAGCCGGTCAGGTTTGTCCGGATTCCCCCAACAGAAATTGTCCAATAACGCAGTCTTTTCTAACGTTCCCCCGACAGCGATGATATTCCGCAAAGCCTCGTCAATCGCTGCTGCTGCACTGAGATACGGATCTACGTCGCTATATTTCGGATTGATGCCGTTCGCAACGATGACACCGGTTCGACTACCTAAGACGGGAGTTGTGACGCATGCGTCGCTCGGTCCGTCGTTTTCCACACCGACAAGCGGATTGATAACCATACCGCCTTGGACACCGTGGTCGTATTGCCGGATAACGGATTCTTTGCTCGCGATGTTTGGACTTGCGAGAAGGCGTTCGAGGTCATTGGTATAATTTACCGTTTCTTCATCTCGCGATGCCATATCTGGGTGCTTCGGCGGCTCCCAAACCGCCTCTTTCACAGGCATCGGCAGTCCGTTGTGCAGAAACTCCATCTCCAAGTCGGCAACTATTGTGCTTTCATAGAAAACCTGTAATCTATGCGTATCTGTGAAGGTCCCGAGGACTGTGGCTTCAACGACTTCTGCCTCGCATATTTCCATGAGTTCATCTAAATTCTCAGGTGGCACAGCGATGACCATGCGCTCCTGTGCTTCCGAGAGCCAGATTTCCCATGGTGCAAGCCCTTCATACTTCAGAGAGACACGTTCGAGGTGCACTTCTGCCCCTATATCTTCTCCCATCTCTCCCACAGCAGACGAGAACCCGCCAGCACCACAATCGGTGATGGAGCGGTAAAGATTTCGGTCCCGCGCCTGTAACAACGCATCAACAATCTTTTTTTCCACAATCGGGTTGCCGATCTGGACCACACTACCAAGGCTTTCAGACGTATCGTCCAATTCCGCGGAGGAGAAGGTAGCACCGTGGATTCCATCGCGCCCTGTTTGTCCACCGATCGCAACTACCAGATCACCGGGTTCAACGGATTTCTCGCATCTGTTTCTCGGTATTAAACCGACATTTCCACAGAAGACGAGGGGATTTGCGGTATAACGGGCATCAAAAAGGATAGCACCGTTCGCCGTAGGGATACCCATCCGGTTGCCGTAATCGCGCACGCCAGCGACAACCCCTTTAAATACACGCTTCGGGTGAAGCGAGCCTTTTGGTAGTTCCGCATAGGGTGTATCCGGCATCCCGAAACAGAAGACATCCGTATTAAGAATCGGCTTCGCACCAAGTCCTGTACCGAGCGAGTCACGAATTACGCCGCCTATTCCAGTCCCGGCACCCCCATACGGTTCGATCGCTGACGGATGATTGTGTGTTTCGACTTTGAAAACGAGGTTGAATTGCTCGTCGAATTCGATGATACCGGCGTTGTCTGAAAAGACAGAAACACACCACGGCTTTGCTATCTCCTCAGTCGCACGTTGGATGAAGGTTGGAAACAAACCCTCAATCTGCTCTGGGGCTTTGCCTTCTTCGGAATAGAGGATGGTGCTTTTGAACGTTTTATGAACGCAATGCTCAGACCACGTTTGGGCGATGGTCTCTATTTCTACATCGGTGGGATTGCGTCCGAGGGTTCCGAAGTGGGTTTGAATTGTTTGCATCTCGTTCAAACTCAAGGACAACGTCCCTTCTCGGCTAATACGCATCAACTCGGTGTCATCGGCAGTTAAAATCTCTATTTCTTTGACCATATTTAATTTTACCTTGCGGGAGAACAACTGGATTTGGGCTTTAACACGCCTTCCTAAATATCCATCTGCGCCTGCTTCTCAGTGAGAATGCAGGCTACGGGTTTGGCTAATTTTGCTCTGGAGAATCCGCAATTGCTTGAAACTCGCGGAAGTCTTGTATCTATTCCTTGAAGGAAGCCGTAACCCGCGGAATACTCTCTTCACAGGCGAACCGTTCAATGCTGGAAGCCCCCACGAAGCCGACGGCATCCGTCTTCTCGTTGATAAACGCCGCCTCTGGTGCTTTCGAGATGGGACCGCCGTGTGCTAAACAGATAACATCTGGGTTCACGGCTCTTGCAGCATCGCAAATCTCCTGGACGCGCACCGCTGCATCTTCGAGCGTGAAAGCCGTTTCCGCCCCGATAGTGCCGCCTATCGTCGTTCCCATGTGTGCGATGATCACGTCCGCGCCGACCTTTGCCATGTTTTCGGACTCTTCTGTGTTAAAGACATAGACGATAGTGAAAAGATCCATCTCGTGCGCGATCCCGATTGTTTCTACCTCTTTGTAGAAGCCCATTCCCGTCTCTTCAAGCGTTACGCGAAAAGTTCCGTCGATCACGCCAACAGTGGGGAAGTTATTAACGCCGTCGAAACCGACATCGCGGACCTGTTTGAGGAAGTTGCTCATCCGACGCGTTGGATCTGTGCCGTTAACCCCAGCAATAACAGGAGTCTCTTTAACAACCGGGAGAACTTCACGTTCGCCCATCTCCATGACGATAGCATTCGCGTCCCCGTAAGCCAAAAGCCCAGCACAGGAGCCGAACCCCGACATCCGGTAGCGACCCGAATTGTAAATTACAATCAGGTCGGCACCCCCTTGTTCAGCAAATTTCGCAGTGATACCTGTTCCCGCACCGACTGCGAGTAAGGGTTTGTCTTTATCTAATTCTGTTTTCAGGCGTTCTAAGACCTGATCTCGTCTATAATCTGGCATATTTTAAATTTTCCTTGCGGTTCGGTCAGGTGGATTGGATATTGAAAGTCTTTCTCCGTAGACCCGCCTTCCATTATATTACAGGCTATGTTTTTAGTACTATGAAGATAACACATCCCAATTTTCCTTGCGGTTCGGTTAGGGGTGCTTAGTTTACACAGTCCGTTTCCGTATACCTCTCCATTCATTACGGACTATAAGCTTGCGGACAGGTACTGCAACCCCGCCCTCTGACAGCCGACTGCTGACTGCTATTCATCCCGAGATTTCGCCTGTAAACGTGCCGCTGCTCCTGCATCCCCGATGTGCATCGTATTGTATGCCTGCTCGGAGGTTTTGAACGGTCCGACACCTTTGTGCCCGTGCCAGTCGCCCTGTGTCATAATCGGATTCGTCAAGCCTGTCTCCTGTTCCCGCTGAAGAATCCAGCTTTTCATTCGTGTTTCGAGCACATTGACGATATCTGGATGTTCGTCAACGAGATTGTTATTCTCATCGGGGTCTTGGATAAGGTTGTAGAGTTCGACAGGAGGCTTGAAGTGGAAGTCCGGTTCAAGTGCAACGATGAGTTTCCATTCAGGGGTGCGCCAACCGTGCTTCCGCATCCACGTGCATTCTGTAATATAGAACTCACTGTCGTAAGAGGTTATCTCACCGTTCATTAAAGGCGTAAGGCTCTGTCCATCGAATGCGATGTCTGTTTCTATATCTGCTAATTCAAGAAGTGTCGGCACGAGATCCTTATGTTGATTGTATCCGGTAACCCGTTTTCCGGCAGGCACGCGCCCTGGATAACGGATAATGAGCGGCACATGCAAAGTGACATCGTAGATACCGTGATGATCGAACCAGCATTCATGGTCATAGAGGGTTTCGCCGTGATCTCCATTGATAACGACAATGGTTTCGTCCAACACGCCCTGCGTTTCAAGAGCATTAAAGAGCGTCTGAATACATGCGTCCATATAAGCGATTGCGCCGTCATATTGCGCAATGACGTAATCTTTATCAGTAATCCCCGGTGGCATCCATGAGGCAAAGTAATCGCAAAACGGTTTGAACGCCATCACCGGTTCCATAGAGGTGTTGCTCGGATCACACTCGTCCCCGTGATAGAACATCCATTCATAAGGGGCAGGCGGTAGGTACGGGGAGTGAGGATCCATGTGGCGCAGGAATAGGAAAAACGGTTTCTCGTCGCTCTGATCAATCAGTCGATTCAGTTCTGGGAGGGTTGTTTTATTGAGATTTTCAGCTTTCGGACTTCGACCGCTTTCGTCAGGTCCCCATCCAGAATATTCAAGGTAGGTGTCGAACCCACGTGCGCTTGGACCGCCGAACCCGACGCAAGTCGTATCGTAGCCTTCATCTCGGAGGATTTCTGCCAGCGTTTTAATTTCCTCGCGAAGGGGTCCTTGGTGCCGTAGCGCGACGACCTGCGTGCTGAACGTATCTAACCCAGTTAGCATTGATGCATAAGCACTCGTTGTTGGGATGTGTGGACTATAAGTTTTCTCAAAGAGGGTGCCACCCTCCGCAAACCGGTCGATGTGCGGTGATGTTAATCGGTGATACCCGTAGCAACTCATGTGTGTCGCGAGTAGCGAGTCAACTCCCATTAATACAATATTTGGCTGTTTTGCCATTTTTTAAATGTTCCTTGCGGTTAAACGATGTGGCTTGGGCTTAATCACTCTCCTCTCGGGAGCTGAAGAACCCCCGAGCAAAAACCCTCCACTTCGTTACAGGCTTGGTTTTTGGTGAAATGGGAACCATCAGATATTTGTAGGAAATCAGGGTTTACCCCTTAAGCGTCTTGGTCTTTATGCCAAATGAGCGCGTTCTGTTTGTCGTTGCTAAGGACATCACCAATTTCAAGAGATTTGAAATAGTCTTCGGGCAAGATGTTTCGCTTTCCGTTGAAAGTGCATCCATCGGGCATGAAACCACATGTCATCGCTCTACGGTGGTGGATCGTCATATTCGCACCTGCGCCGTGTGCAACGAGTCCGTTGTGCCAGGCAATAGAGCCTGCAGGACACGGGGCACATTGCGGTTCAATCTGTTTCCACTCTGGGTATACGTTAAACAGTTCACCAATATTTATTCCAATACCAACGTTATCAAAACGGGCTGTTTTATGGGTACCGGGGAGATACCACATACATCCGTTCGCAAGCGTGGCATCGTCCAGCGCAACCCAGAACGAGACAGCATCTCGTGAATCAAAGGACCAGTACGGGACATCAAGGTGCCATGCAGTGGGATTCCCGTGGGGCGGTTTAATCAGTGCTTGATCGTGCCAAATGCGCATGCCATCGACACCCGCTAACTGCGTTGCCATCTTACCGAGTCTCGGATCGTGCACCAGTTTCCGCATGCCAGCGTGTGTGTCTGACAGGCGAAGGCACTGCGTAAAAACACGTGCGTAAAACTGCTTGGCATCCATCTGGTTCGTCATAAATTCGACTGAGTTTCCGAGTCGTTCCTCAACGGATTCATCGGTGCAACGTCGCCACTCTGCCAATTCCTCAGCGTCCAGAAAGTTCTCAATGACAAGAAATCCGTTTTCCTGATAAAAATTAATTTGTGATTCGGTGAGTTCGTTCTGCATTCTCCGTCTTCTCCTTTCCGTCCTATTACGATCGGCTTTTCGATAAAGCCTTTACAAAATTGTATCACATACGCGATAAATAGACAAAAGAAAAAATAGTCCAGGTATCCAGTTGTATGTTGAATTATGTTGAATTTGTAAGTCCAATTGTGATATAATTTTAAAAAGCGAGAAATAGAATAATGTTTGTAAACTATCCTGCGAGGAAATCACATGAATTGTGAAATGAGCGAAACCCGAATGCGAATCCTGCAATTGCTGAAAATGCGTGCTGGCATGACTATCGGTCAGTTGAAAGAGGCATTGCACATCAGTCAGATGGGAGTCCGACAACACCTCGCCATACTTGAAACAGAGGGGTTGGTCGAGCACTACCGGGAAAAGCAGGGGCGTGGCCGTCCACCTTATATTTATCAATTGACCGATGCGGCAAATAGTCTCTTCCCCACGACTTACGCCAACTTTGCTGTTGGATTGATGCATGAAGTCGCCAAATTCAACGGACCCGGTTTCATCAACAAAGTCTTTCGAGGTCGGATGAAATCACAGTTACAGACGTATCAACAACGACTCCAAGGAAAAACGCTATCCGAACGGGTCATGGAACTTGCCCAAATCCGTGATGAAGAAGGGTACATGGCACGTTTTGACGAAAATGAAGACGATTACGTCTTAACAGAACATAATTGTCCGATTGCCTTGATTGCCCAAGAGTACCCGCACGTCTGCGAGATTGAAACAGCACTCTTCCGACAATCCTTGGGGGCGAAAGTCGTTCGGGTGGAACATCTTATGCAGGGAAGCCATAAATGTTGTTACCGAATTCCTAAAGCCAGCGAAGAATAAAGTGCTGTGCGAACGCGGGACACGACTCTCAGGGATGGAAGCTAAAGATGCCTGATGAAACGGGGAGACGCGGCTTTTTTAAGGAAGCCTTGAACCAACTTATCCAACCGGTCGCCGAATTTCTTGATGACCGGATAAGTGATCCTTTGCCCGCTGAGGAACCGAGGAACCGTCCGCTTTTTCGACCTCCGGGGGCATTGCCTGAAGCGGAATTTTTAGAAAAGTGTCATCGGTGTGGCAACTGCGTCAAGAATTGTCCTGCAAACGCTATTTTCCCTTTACAAACCTCTCAAACCGACATCACGAATACACCTTATATCGATCCTGAGGAACAGCCATGCGTCATCTGTGATTCATTGGCGTGCATGTATGTTTGTCCGAGCGGTGCTTTGCAAACCGTTTATGCCGAAGATATTAAAATCGGTTTGGCGGTTTTCAGTGCTGAAACTTGTCTTCGGACGAAAGACGTAGATTGTACTTACTGTGTCGATACGTGTCCGATTGGCGAGGAGGCAATTCATTTCACGTCAGATGGCATTGTAGAGGTTATTGATGCCGGATGCACAGGATGTGGGGTCTGTCAATACGCCTGTCCAACTTCACCAAAGTCGATAGTTATTCGGCCTATCGCTGCGTGAGATGTCTTGGTTTCGGATATATCTGATTGTCCGTCGCACCTTTCCGAAAGAAATATGTCTGTACTTATACAAATACTTATGCAGGGGACTTTAGGAGGACAAGACCTACGCGATATCAAACCGCCCTTAGAAATGTCGCAGCATCTACTGCCTTACTTCATCAGTGGCATAGTTATACTCGGTTTTGGAACTATCCTGCTGTGGTACTCTCTCCAAAAACGTCGTCAACCCCTGCCTCCCCCTGTACCGGATAAGAATGACACACCGTTAGCACACGAGGTCGCATACGAAAAACTGGCGGCGATTGAGACATCGGATTGGTTGAAGCATGGCGACATGGAGACCTATCATACCCAAATTGCTTATGTCCTCCGCCAGTATATTGACGCCCATTATCAGATTCCGGCGTTGGAGTTGACAACGACAGGATTGCTGCAGGCAATGCTAAATGCTGAAATAGCTGCACCATATATTGAAAAAACCCAGCAAGTGCTTACCAATTGTGATATGGTAAAATTTGCAACCTACCAACCGGAATTATCAGAGGCATCTGCACGCATAGCAGATGCCCGCTGGATTGTTGATGAAACAAAATCGCTCGCACCATAAAATTCTTGACATAATTTCAAAAAATATAGTATTATGTTTAATCAAGTTTTTCATAAACCTTTAATTTCCGGAAAGTGCCAACTTAGGTGAACGAATTTTATAGGCTTTTTAATATAAATGCAAGCCATAGCAAGGAGGGAAAATGAGCGTGTCAAATGAACACAAAGTACTCCTCACTATACCGATGTACCCTGACATGGAACTTGCCGCGGCGAAAACTGGTTCTGTCCTCGCAGAAATGAAGGACTTCAACGAAGATGCAGTAGAAGAGATTCAACTTGCTATCATTGAAACTTGTATCAACGCTTCTGAACATAGTCAAAGCGAGGATAAGGAAGTACATATTCAGTTTTTGGTTACAGACGATCGACTGGAGGTCAAAATTACAGATCGAGGCGTCGGTATAACCGCAGATACACTGGACGGCACCCGCTTACTTGGTAGGCCAACTGTGCACCCCGATTTACGTAAGCGCGGAAGAGGCTTACAAATTATTAGAGCTTTAATGGATGAAGTGGTTATAGAAAGCAGCCCGAACGGGACTACTGTTAGTTTCACGAAAAAGAAATCCTCCCAATAGGTTGCTGTGTCGTTATTGTGCAAACCCCTAAAGGCTTGCGGGACAATATATCTACAGTGAAATTTTGAACCCACTGCGTATAATTCACGAAATTGTGTTAAATGTACTGCTATAACGACACGTTATTCTAATATATCACGTTTCTATTTTGGGTCAGTTCGCAAGTCCATGTTAAGAACTTAAGGAGGAAGGCGATTTGTTGGACAAATTTGATATTCAAATTCGCGAGGCGAAAGAGCACGCGGTCATTGAAACAGCGGGATATCTGAATGATGCCCTCGGAGAGCAACTCTCCGAGAAAGCACAGGAACTCATTCAGAATGGTTGTACGCAACTCGTAATTAACCTTGAAAAAACATCACTCATTAACAGCATTGGTATATCTATACTTATTGAGATTATAGAGGCACTCACTGAACGCGAAGGCTCCCTGAATTTTTGTGGGTTGTCTGCCACACAGGAGCGCACATTCCGTATGATGGCAATTGCCAAATACGCAGGCATCTTCCCAGACGAAGAATCTGCTATTGCCAACCTATAACCTCCACGGATACCTTTTGGGGAGAATATGTTCCAGTGCATTAAGTACATGTTTGAGGGAACAGAAGACAACAGTAAATAAAAACCAATGTCATTTGGATGGAGCACTATGAAAGATCCGAGCAAACTTACGTCAGGAGACAGTTTGCAAGCCCATCAGACCCAAAATACCGCGGAGCAGACGATGGAGCGGCTTATTTTCAGTCTGTCCGAGTTAGAGCATCTGGGACAAACGTTAATCTCCGGACACAGCAACTTTAATCATTCAAGTAAAACCTATCTCCGAATCACGCTTGGAACTTTGCAAGTCACACGCGGCGCGATCCTCCGTTACCATCGGACGCGGCAGAATCTCGAAGTCGTTGCGGCATCACCTGATCACACATTTTTACCTATCACCGTTGAAGAAAGCGAAATCGAGGGGTTGCTGCAACATCCATTCATTGAGAATGCAAACCTCCCAGAATGTCTTGAGTCCTTCTTCGCTCGGACAGCTAACTTCGTCAAAACTACTGACATACGTCTTTGGATACCCCTAAAAATTCAAGATGAATTTCTCGGAATGATTGGTTTAGGCAGTTTTTTGGGCAGAGAGACATTGGAAACATGGGAGATGGAATTGTTAACAACCCTTGCGCACCAAATCTCGATCGCCATCGCTTATTCGCAAATGGTGGAGGGCATTCAAAGCGAAAAATTTCGATTGTTCATGCTCGCGGAAAGTGCCCCGCAAATCTGCCAGCTCCTACAACCTGAAGCTGCCTCAGAACAAGTCGTGCACCAGGCTGTTTCACTCTTAGATGCTAACGCTGGGGCACTTATGCTCTCGCGCCCGGAACGCCAAGAACTTGAGATGCACTACACTTTTCCAGAAACATTGGTTGAAAATCCCAAAGCCGATTCCGACGCTGACGGGACAGGGCAAGTCTCTATAGACTTGCGGGACAATGTTCCGTCTGGTGAAGAGGGACCTGTATCCTTAGAAACAACGTCTGTAGACATGTTGAAATCTGTTGTCAAGGAAGGATTGCCGGGGCACTGTTCACCAACATCCGACACCCTTTTCGGAGGAAAGAATTTGATGGCGGTCCCTATTCCTGGACGCGACGGTGACATTCTGGGAATCCTCGTTGTTGGTGATAAAGAGGAACGCGGGGGTATGATCACACCTTTTACCGATGAGGATGTTATCCTTCTTGATTCTTTTGCGAAACAGGCAGGTGTCGCTATTGAAAACGCGCACCTACATCAGGAAGCACTGGAGGCGCGCCAGTTACAAGCGGAAATGGAGGAAGCTCGCAAGATACAAGTGAACCTCATTCCGGAGACGCTGCCTCACATTCCGGGATACGAAATCGCAGGACATTATGAGCCACGCGGTCCCGTTGGCGGCGACTATTATGATTGTATCGCCTTGCCGACCGGATATTGGGGACTCGCAATTGCAGATGTTTCAGGAAAGGGCATGCAAGCGGCACTTCTCATGGCAACTCTACGTGCTGGGCTTATCTCTGAATTGTCACGTGGAAACGGCTCCACCGAGAAAGATTCAGAGCAAAACGCCCCAAGTGTGCCTGCCTTGTACGCTGAACTTACCGAAATGGCTTTGACACTGAACTCACTCCTTTATGCCAGTGGCACAGAAGAGAAATACGCTACCTTTTTCTACAGTCATCTTAACCCAGAAACGGACATCCTGACGACGATGAATGCAGGACATAATCCGCCACTGCTCATTAAAAAGGATGGCACCTATAAGTGGTTGGGTGAAGATATTGGCGGTATTCCACTCGGGATGTTCCCGAACGATATGGTTTCAAACATCGCTGAGTATGAAGCAGAGCATGTTCAACTCACAAGCGGTGATGTCGTTATATATTATACAGATGGTGTCACAGAAACCGAGAATGTTGACGACGAGTATTACGAGGAGGACCGACTCGTAGAGGATTCCAAAGCGTGCAAGGATTCTGATGCTGAGGGTATCCTCAAACATCTTCACGACGCAGTTATGAGGTTTCAGGGAGAAGCCGATCAGTTTGATGACCTTACCCTACTTATTTTGAGGAAACAGTGAGAATAGCAACCAGCCATCAGTAGTCGGCAGTCGGCAAAGAAAGAAACGTTCCTGAAACGTTTGCGTCTTTACCGATTGCTGAAAGGGTTTTCGGAGAAAACCCGTCCTGACGGCTGACGGCTATACTGAGAGAATACGCATGCAGCAAAGTCCACCAGTCGGACGCTCCTTTTTAGATCCAGCAATCCTCGCCCGAATCGGGAATCTTGAATTGATTGCAAAATTTGTCGTTGAAGGTTTTATCTCCGGACTCCACAAAAGCCCATATCACGGGTTCAGTGTCGAATTCTCGCAATATCGACAATATATGCCGGGAGACGATACCAAACATATAGATTGGAAAGCCTACGCTCGCACGGATCGTTACTATATCAAACAATTTGAAGAAGAAACCAATCTCAATTGCTACCTCCTTTTGGACGCAAGCGAATCTATGTTGCATCCGGTGGATGAGACACAAGTGGATGATCCAACCATAGAGGAGAGCAGAACGGGACAAAAACTAACAAAGTTACGATACTCAAGTTTCCTCATCGCGTCACTTGCCTATTTTATGGCGAAGCAGCGGGATGCTGTTGGGTTTGCGTACTTTGATGATACACTGCGCCAATACCTTCCCGCTCGAAGTAGTACATCGCACTTGCATTCGATCTTACTCACGTTGGAGACGTTACAGACCGCAAAAAGCACACGGATGGGGACATCCTTGCATCAAATCGCCGAACGTCTCACCAAGCGCGGCTTAGTCCTCTTCGTCTCCGACCTCTACGATGACGGTGATATAGATGGGCAGTCAGAAGTTATCGAGGGTTTGGAACACCTGCGCTACGAGGGACATGAAGTCATCGTCTTTCATGTTCTCGCACATCAGGAACTTGCATTTGCTGACTTTGAAGCAGGAAGGAGTTCGGAGGCACTTATCCGTTTTATCGATTCGGAAAGTGATGCTGAGATTATCACAACACCGCAAGCGATTCAGGAGAGTTATTTGAATAATTTCAACACATTTCTTGATACTTATAGGCTTGCGCTACGGCAATCGGATATTGATTACAACCTGATAACAACAGCAACACCGATCGATTTAGCGTTGGCATCCTATCTCGCTAAGCGGCAAGGGGTTCTCTAATTTGTGGCTTTCGGCTTTCGGTTATCAGCCGTCGGCAAAGAGAATTCTTGCTAATAACTAACAACTGATAACTGACAATCCTTAAAATATGTTTGGATTAGGAATCTTAGCTCCTTTATTCGCGGTAGCAGGTATTGTTGGTGCCTCAATTCCACTCATCTTGCATCTGTTGAACCGAGAACGTGCAAGACAATTGGTGTTCGGTACCATCCGTTTCATCGAGATGTCGCATCAAACCAACGTGAGACGGCATAAGTTGAAACGGCTACTGCTTCTGCTGATGCGTATTCTGATGTTGGCACTTCTCGGTTTTGCATTTGCACGACCTTTCTTCGCCGAAGCTCCAATTATTGCCCAGAAAACGGGTGGAAAACGAAACACAATTGTTATTCTCGATACCTCCTATAGCATGCAATATGAGGAGGTATTTGAAAATGCCAAAAGGGAGGGCATCAAAATTCTCGATGGGCTTGACGCAACCGATGCCGCTTGCCTTATTCTTTCTTCGGACAATGCCCGCGTCGTTGCCCCACTCGGTTCAGAGTTTTCACACATTCGAACGGCTTTGAACAATGCAGAAGCCACTTATAAACCGACAGATTATTTAGATGCCCTGCAAACCGCGGATGAAATACTTGCGTCTATTCTTATCGGTGAAAAACAGATTTATGTGATAGCGGATATGCAAAAGCGGGGATGGGAAAACTTCATTGAAACGGACAAACTCAACCCTGATGTCCAAATTCAGTTTATTGACGTCCATCCTGAACAACCGCACAATTTCGCGATAACAGGTCTCAATATACCCCCTGTTGTCCTGAAGGAACAGCAAGCATCCTATCTGGTTGCACGCGTCCGTAATTTCAGCGACGAGGCAGTTGAAAATCTACCGGTTCGTCTGTTCGTAGATGGAAACATGATCCACACCGTCCAACTTGACATTGAGCCGGACGACCTCGCGGATGCTGCTTTCAGAATCGCCAGTTTTGATAGCGGGCAAGATGAGGCAACACATACGGGTTGGGTTGAACTGCCTGAAGATGCGCTTCAGGTTGACAACAAACGTTATTTCACTTTACAAAGTTTGCGGTCAATCAAGGTTCATGCGGTGAGTGACAAACCGCGGACGCAAAGCCCCCATCAGACAATGGGAACATTTTTCATGAAAATGGCGTTAACGGCGGGTCGTGATGCGGTGCCGATTGATTTTACCGAATCGAGTTCGGTGCCAAACGCGGCGATACTCAATCGCACGGATGTTCTGGTGCTTGCCAACGTGGCACAACTCTCTTCTAACGAAGCCAGGCGTGTGACGACTTACGTTGCTTCAGGCGGAGGATTGATTCTGACAGTGGGTGACAATATAGACCCTGATGTCTATGAACAACGTCTTGGTGGTGAGACAGGCTTGATGCCCTGTAACTTCGTCCAACCCGTCGGCGACGCTTTCGATCGTCAGCAATTCCGCGTCCTTGCGACAGTGAAGTACGAACACCCGATTTTCGCGCCGTTCAAGGAACCGAACCATGGTGATTTTGGTAAAGCGCGGTTTTATAGAATTTTTCAGGCGGTACCCACGGCAAATGCGACTGTCATTGCTTCTTATGATGATGGCAGCCCTGCGCTCTTTGAAAAGCCTTACGGAAACATGGGACGTGTGCTCTGTTTTACCTCGACCATAGACCGAGAATGGAACGATCTACCGATTCGCGCGGTTTATTTACCTTTCCTTCATGAATCCATTAAGTATCTCGCACTTAAGGACGCAGAAACGCTACCCAATTACCATGTAGGAGACTATGTCGAACTGAAAGTTTCTGAGATTGGGAAGGAAGTTGTAAGGGAGAACAGAGAAGTCGCTATTTTCAATCCGAACAACGTTGAGATACGCTTGGGACAAAACAAAGATGTTACATCTGCAGCAGAAGATACGCTACAAAGTAGTGTTTTATATACGGACACAGCAATACCCGGTATCTATTCCGTTCATAGGTCTGGTACAGAGGTTACGGAATACTTTGTCGTCAACGTCGATACGACCGAGTCCAATCTTGCGGCACGTGATGTTGAGGAGCTTGCAAGTATGCTGAAAGGCACAGCTGACGAGTCAGGCGAAGATAAACCGACGACAGAACTGGTGGCGCAATACAATGAAGATGTAGAGAATAATCAAAACGTATGGATCTATCTTATGTTTGCGGTTTTTGCTTTAGCAATAACAGAGATGTTCCTCGCGAACCGTGTTTAGAATAGCAACCAGCAATCGGCAAATCTGTCGGCTTGCGTACAGGAGCAATAGATTAAAAAATGAACTTTGAACCGAGTGCACCGATTGAGGTACCACAAATCGTATCTGAGGAGCAGGTCCAATTTTTTATCAATAACGGGTATCTGATTGTCCCAGATCTGCTTTCTCTGGATGAGGTAGAGGAATTGCGGCAGGACACTATTACGCTTGCCAAAGGTGGATACCCGTGTGAAAGCCTCCAACCGCTTCCTGAGGATATGAGCGATGACGAGGCCATTGGACGTATCCTGTGCATTCATCAACCCCATTTTGTCAGCCCAGTTATCGAGAAGTACGTCAAGCACTCGAAAATCTGTGGTATTCTGAGCCAGATAACTGCTGCACACTTACCCCACTGGGACGGAAGCGTCAAGTGTATGCAGTCGATGCTCTTTGTGAAACCGCCCGATTTTCAAGGGCAGGCATGGCATCAGGACGAATTTTATATTCCGACTCGCGATCGCTCCTTGATTGGTGCGTGGACTGCCATGGACGATGCAACGATAGAAAATGGCTGTTTATGGGTCCTTCCCGGCTCGCATCGTCGAGGGTATCTCTATCCACAGAGATACCACGAGAACCCAGATGAATTCGATTTCGCCTGGGAGAGTTACGGATTTGATGACACAGATGAGGTGCCCGTCGAAGTTACAACTGGCACATTAGTGTTCTTTAACGGTTATCTACTCCACCGCTCTCGTAAAAATCGTGGAGATACATATCGCAGGGTTTTGGTGAACCATTACTGCAATTCATGGTCGCTGTTACCTTGGTCAATTCAAGATGGAGAACGTCCCGCCAGTGCTGATCGGAGATGTGTCATTCCGGTCTCTGGTGTCGATCCGTACGCATGGAAAGGCTATGATGATCCACCACAAAACGTCCATTTGCGAACCTGCAAAGCCGTTGATGAACTGGAGTCATTAGATGCAAGTTGAAATTGAACGTTTTTCCGACCTTAGGCAAGCGTTGGAAACTATGATGCAGCGGATTGAGACAGGTGAGGATATATTGGAACAGTTGGAACAAATTGATGCCTTGCATCAGGAACTCGCGCCGACAGCACCTAAGATGCTTCTGCACTATCTTGAACGGAAAAGTTATACAAAAGCATTAGCGTTGCTCGAAACCTTAGAATAGCAATCAGCCATCAGCAGTCAGTAAAGAGGCTTTCGTTAAACGACTGATGGAAACCATTCCTACCGACCCCTGAAAGGATTTTTTGAAAAAATCCCCCTGGCTGCTGATGGCTAAAGAAAAATAGGAAAGAGAAATATGGTAAGAGAGGATGGACGCGCATTAGATGAGCTGCGTCCTGTCACAATCAAACGACACTATATCAAACATGCCGAAGGCTCTGTGCTCGTCGCAACCGGAGATACTCGTGTTATCTGCACTGCCTCTGTGATTGACCAACAGCCGCGTTTCATGCGTGATCAGCGTATTAGAAATAAGGGGTGGGTGACGGCAGAGTACTCCATGTTACCCCGCTCCACTTCCGAACGGATGCAACGTGAGGCAACCCGTGGCGGTGTTTCTGGGAGAACACAGGAGATCCAACGTCTTATTGGTCGTTCCTTACGTGCCGCTGTAGATTTATACGCCTTGGAAGAGCGGACAGTTTGGGTCGATTGTGATGTTATTCAGGCTGATGGTGGGACACGCACTGCATCCATTACGGGTGCTTTCATCGCCCTCTGGGATGCCTGTCAAGCACTCATTAAAACCAAAAGGATTAAAAATCTTCCTATTACTGACAACATTGCCGCTACAAGTGTTGGACTCGTCGATGGTCAAGCGATGTTAGATCTCTGCTATACAGAAGACTCAACAGCGGACGTTGATATGAACATTGTGATGACAGGAAGCGAAGAATTTATTGAGATACAGGGCACTGCGGAGGA
Source organism: Candidatus Poribacteria bacterium (assembly GCA_021295715.1). Classification (NCBI taxonomy): domain Bacteria; phylum Candidatus Poribacteria; species Candidatus Poribacteria bacterium. The sequence continues at coordinate 27,489 of JAGWBV010000009.1, forward strand.
AAAACCCTTTTCGCGTAACGAGTATGACCAAATGCTGGATCTCGCCGTTGGAGGTATACAACAACTTATCCGACTCCAGAATCGGATGATATTGGAGAATTTAGATGAAGCTCATATTGGCGACGCGTAATCAAGGAAAAGTCAGAGAACTCACGAACATGCTCTGCGGTAGTAGGGATAGGTCTTGTGCCTATCCGATCGAGGTTATCTCTTTGGAAAGTTATCCAGATGCCCCAGAGGTAATTGAAGATGGGCAAACGTATACGGAGAATGCCGTTAAGAAGGCATCTATTATTGCTGAATATACGTCCCATCTCACGCTCGCTGACGATGCGGGGCTGGAGGTAGACGCTCTCGGCGGCGCGCCAGGTATTAACTCCAAACGCTGGGCGGGAGAAGACGCAACAGATGAAACTCGGATTGCGAAACTCCTTCAGGCGCTTGACGGTGTCGCGAATCGGCGGGCACGATTCATCGCTGCGATTGCACTGGTACATCCTCGAAGGTCACGCGATAACGATCATCGTGATGGCGTGCCTTCGCCGAATCCCAAACCTGAAGTGGTGCTCGGTATTTGCGAGGGACACATCAGGCATGATCCAGTGGGAGAGAGCGGTTTCGGTTACGATCCCGTGTTTGTACCTGATGGTTATAATCAGACTTTCGCGGAATTAGGAGAAGAAATAAAAAACCGGATGAGTCACAGAGCAAAGGCGTTGGAACAGGCAATCGCATTATTAAATTATTAAATCTGGGCACCGTTCCACTTCGTTTTACGGTGGCTTCCGGTTAAGCCGAACAATCATAGAAAGATGAGCAATCATCAAGAGAAAATAAAAGAAGCGATGGCAGCCTGCAACAACAGTGCAGGCGGCTTTTCAACGAAAACCGGTATGGATCCAATCGCTGGATTTAACGCTTTGCGATTCATTTAAATGAGGAGAAAATGGCAGCACTTAACGATTTACGAAACGGGTTGGTTATCCGACTCAACAATACTATTTATACCATAGTCAGCTGTGACCACGTCAAGCCAGGGAAAGGTGGTGCCTTCGCACGAACCAAAATCAAACGGATTTCCGACGGTGCCGTCTTGGACAGAACGTTCCGTTCTAATGAAAATGTCGAAACCGTCAGGCTCATGGACCATCAGATGCAGTATATGTACCGGGATGGAGAGGTATTGTGGTTTATGGATAACGAAACATTTGAACAACACACTCTCCCTGTAGACCTCATCGGAGATGACTTGAAGTACCTAAAAGCGGGTGAAACGGTCACCGTTAAAATGGAAGGGGCAATCCCACTTGCCGTTGAACTTCCGAACTTCGTTGAACTTCAGATTGTTGAGACCGATCCAGGATTACGAGGGGATACTGTCAGCGGTGGTTCAAAGCGTGCCACGCTTGAGACGGGCGGTGTCGTTAATGTTCCTTTGTTTGTTCAGAACGAAACGCGTATCAAAGTTGACACGCGTACCGGAAAATATGTAGAAAGGATATAGTAGCAATCAGCGGTCAGCCGTCAGCCGTCAGTTACCGTCGGCAACTGGATAACCTTCTCGCAGAAGTTAAAACGTCGCCAAGGTCCCTGATGGCTGAAAGCCGATAGCCGACTGCGAAAAAAGAAATGCGCCAAAACAGATCGAAGGATAAATCTCAATCTGCTGAACAAAACAACAATGATGTCTTAGAAATTGTTGAACAATTAGCAGAAATTCTCGTCCGCACCGACCTTTCGGAAGTCCGCGTCCGGGACAACGAGTTCGAGGTCCAGGTTTCCAGACATCGCGGGAATCCCGGCGGATATGAACAGCCTCCGTTACGTCCCGCAGAGACGAATGTAGCAGTAGGGGCGCCGCAGCTTCCTGTAGAAACGCCTGATGCCGAAGGTGGCGCGGAAGCACATAATGCCCTCATCAGTGCCCCTATGCCCTCGCGCTTCTACCGCTCCCCTGCCCCTGATGAACCACCCTTTGTAAAAGTTGGGGACATCGTTGCAACGGGTGAACCCGTTGCCGTCCTTGAAGTCATGAAAACTTACAATCCCGTGGAAGCTCCATTCAATTGTGTAATTTTAGAGATCCTCGCTGAAGATGGCGAGGCGGTTGAATATTCACAACCCCTGTTCCGAGTGAAACAAACATAGGGCTTTATGGGTATCGGTTCTCGGTGCGGTTTTTCTACGAAAAACCTTTCGGTTATCGGTCACAAGAAGGATGTGTTAAACGACAATCTCTTAACCGACCACCGACAACTTTAACTGACAACGATAAAAAAGAAGATGATAAAAAAAATACTAATAGCAAATCGCGGTGAGATCGCTGTCCGGATCATCCGTGCCTGCAAAGACATGGGGATTAAAACGGTAGCGATATACTCAACCGCTGATGAAGATGCACTACACGTTAAATACGCTGACGAAGCCATCTGTATCGGTCCGCCCCCCTCAACGGAGAGTTATCTCAAATACTCCAATATTATCACTGTTGCAGATTATGCGAATGTCAACGCGATCCATCCTGGAGCGGGTTTCCTTGCTGAGGACGCGCAGTTTGCGGAAATTTGTGAGGCGCATCAGATAAAGTTTATCGGACCTTCCATCACAGATCTCGCCACGATGGGTGACAAAGTGAAGGCACGCGAAACTGTGGCTAAAGCAGGACTGAAACTTGTACCCGGTAGCCAGCGCGGTCGGCGTAAAAGCAACAAAAAAGGAACAGTTGACACCGCCGAGGAGGCAGCGCAGCTCGCTGAGAAAATCGGATATCCAGTCGGGATCAAAGCCGTCGCAGGTGGTGGTGGTCGGGGCATCCGAATCGCCGAAAATCAACCGAGCCTACTGAATCTTTTTCACACTGCGAAAGCAGAGAGTGAGGCGGCTTTTGGTAATGGGGATGTCTATCTTGAAACATGGATTGAAGAAGCACGACATATCGAAGTTCAGATCCTCGGCGATACTCACGGCAATGTTGTCCACTTAGGTGAACGAGAGTGTTCTATCCAGCGTAAACAACAGAAACTCTTGGAAGAAGCACCTGCTGCCTCGATTCCAGCGAAACTGCGCAACGATATCTGTAAAGCCGCTGCAAAAGCCGCAAAAGCGATTGGCTACACAAATGCAGGAACTATTGAGTTCGTTGTGGATAAAGATGAGAATTACTATTTCTTAGAAATGAATACACGGATTCAAGTCGAACATACTGTCACAGAGAGTATCACCGGCATTGATCTCATCAAAGAACAGATTCGACTTGCGATGGGAGAGGAACTCGGTTATAATCAATCTGATATTCACATCCAAGGACACGCAATTGAATGCAGAATTAACGCCGAAGACCCAGCAAATCAGTTCATGCCTTCACCGGGACTTGTCACAGCCTACCATCCTCCGGGCGGCATCGGTATTCGGGTTGATGGGTACCTCTACACGGGGTATACTGTTCCGTCGCACTACGATTCACTCGTGGCAAAACTCATCGCAATGGGCAAGGATCGAGAAGAGACGATTGCACGGTTGAAACGTGCATTGTCTGAATTCAAAATTGAAGGTATTAAGACTACGATTCCGCTCTTCCAGAATATCCTCAACGATGAACGTTTTCACAGCGGAACCATTTTTACCAATTTCTTGGAAACATGAAAAATAGCCATCAACCATCAGCCATCAGTTTCCGTCAGCAATTAGCAATTAGCAATCAGCAATCAGCAATTAGCAAGAGAGTTAACTTAAACGAGGGGAAACACCCTATCAAAAACACCTCTTTACTGACTGCTGAAAGGGTTTCGGAGAAACCCGACCTGATCGTGACGCAAGCCGCGTGTGGGCTTGCGGGACAATGCTATTCCACCGACAACCATTCTTCCGACAGCCAATATCACGTGTATGCCTTCTTCGTAGTGTTTGCGATCTCTATGCTATCGGTCTCCATGACGCTAAACGCGGCTACTTTTGTTGATGCCACGAATGAAGCTGGCCTCCGTTTTCAGCATTCGAGCGGCACGCGTTCCAGCCTACTTCCAGAAGATATGGGCTCTGGGGCAGGCTTCGCCGATATAGACAACGATGGAGACATCGACCTCTACATTGTTAATATTCCCGGTCCCTTTACACAAGATGGAGAGGGTCATAAGGGAAACGCAAATGCTCTCTATCGGAACAACGGGGACGGCACTTTTACGGACATCACGCACACCGCGGGGGTTGGGCATCAAGGCTACGGCATGGGGTGCGTCTTCGCAGATTACGACGGTGATGCCGACCTTGATCTTTACCTAACCAACTATGGTGAGAATGTTCTTTATCGGAACAACGGGGACACCACTTTTAGTGATGTAACGGAAGCTGCTGGTGTCGGATGCGAATTGTGGAGCACAGGTGCCGCCTTCGCTGATGTAGATGGCGATACCGATTTGGACCTCTACGTTTGCAACTATGTCATCTATGACTTAGAACAATTAGAACAGATGAAGGAAGAGTCCCTACAATCTGGAAAACCTGTGCCGAGTGCTCTGAATCCGCACGTCTTTGAACCACAGGATAACGTATTCTATCGAAACAACGGGGACGGCACTTTTACCGATGCCACCGACGAAACGGGAATCGCGGCAGGAGGCGGTAGAAGCATGCAAGCCGTCTTTAGCGACTTTGACAACGATAACGATCTGGACCTTTATGTTGCAAATGATACCACCACGAACCATATCTATCGCAACGATGGTGGCGGTGCATTCACGGATGTCAGTGCGGAGTCGTGGGCAGCAGATTTCCGCGGTTCGATGGGACTCACCGCTGGTGATTACGACGCTGACGGTGATATCGATCTTTTTATGAGCCATTGGGTGGACGAGGAGAATGCCCTCTATAGAAACTTGCTCAAAGAGGATGTCGGAACTGAACAGATACGGTTCGTAGATGAATCCTACACCTCCCTGCTTGCTGAAGAGAGCATCAAACAGATCGGATGGGGCACTACGCTCTTTGACTACGACAACGATGGGGACTTGGATATCTTTGTAACGAACGGTAGCACCTTTCAAGAACTCAGACGACCAGAGGTGCTTATCCCTCAGCCTGATATGTTGTTCCGAAACAATGGAGACGAGACATTCAGCAATGTCAGTCAAGAGGCGGGAATTGCGGCACTCCCTCTCCGAGTCGGTCGCGGGGCAGCATTTGGAGATTATGATAACGATGGCGATGTCGATATTTTCATCGTCAACAACCATGCCCCACCGACATTACTGCGTAATGAGGGCGGAAACCGCAACAATTGGGTCTATGTCAAGCTCGTTGGAACGGGCGCGAATCGGGATGCTATCGGCGCGAAAATTCGAGTGAAAACGGCAGATCAGACGCAGATCCGAGAAATTTACGCCGGTGAGAGTTACATGTCCTCCAACAGTCTCGTCGCGGAATTCGGCGTGGGAAACGCCACACAGATTGAGACGTTACAGGTTACTTGGCAGAACGGGAAGACGCAGAAACTCCATAATGTCCCAACAAACCAAAGAATCCATATAACACAGGAATAGCAATTAGCCATCGGCGGTCAGCAGTCAGAAAAATAGCAGTCGGCAGTTGGGGCGGTTTTTTCTTCCGAAAAAACCTCTCGGGTATCGGTAAAGAGTTCATCGTTTAAGAGAACCCTCTTTGCTGAAAGCCGACCGCTGAGAGTGGAGCGCAGCAGAACGCCCCGACCGCCATCCTTGCCGATAGCCATAAAAAATGAGAAACTATTTCTATCTATTCATTTCTATGTTTCTAATCCTGCTCGCATGTGGTGGAGATCCCACTATTGAGCGCGGCAAAGCGTTTCTTGAAACAGGCGACGCTACGTCTGCCATTCAGCAGTTTCAGGCGGCACTTAAGCAAAGTCCATCCAATGCCGAGGCTTACTATCAGCTCGGTTTAGCGCATGAAGGATTAGGTGATGCTACGCAAGCAGTCAATGCATTCAAAAATGCAACAAAGTTGGCACCGAAACGTTCGGAAATAGCACTCGCACTCGGGCGCGTCTATTGGCACAGCGGAAACCGTTCTCTCGCGCGCACCGAATTTCAAAGTCTGCTGAGCGGTTCCCCAAAAAAGGAAATTCTCCTTCAGTTAGCGGGTCTCACAGGAGATGCCTACCACGTCCAACGTATTCGCACCGAAGGCAGCGATGATTACGAGCAGACCTTCACTGAAAAGGGGAATATGATGACGTTTACTGCAAAGTATACCGACGATTATAGTCCCGCAATTTCACCCGATGGAAAATGGCTCGCCTTCGCTTCAAATCGCCTCCAGAACGCTGAGTTGTATCTCATGGATCTCACGACCCGCACGCTACAGCAGCTCACGCATACTGATGAACTTGATGAGTATATGCCTGCTTTTTCACCGGATGGTCAATCGATCGCCTTCGTTTCAGAACGCACACGTGGCGGTATGATGCTTCCATCTGTCCAGGCGAGTGGTTCCGACCCGAGGACTGCGACGATCTACCTCATGGATGTCGATGGAAGAAACCAACGTCCGCTCATCGATATAGAGGGGGCGCAGCGCGCCCCTGTCTTTTCACCCGATGGGCAACAAATCGCCTTTGAATCCAAAGTACCTGCGCAAGGAACCGAAAGCGAACCCGGAAGCACCGAGAACAACGATACGTTAGAAATCTATGTCATTCATATTGACGGCACAAACATGAAGCAGCTCACACATAACGATGTAGATGACGGGCATCCAACGTGGGCACCCAATGGGAAGCAAATCGCTTTTACGGGCATGGTAGATGACATCTACCACATTTTCAGTGCTAACGCAGACGGAGGCACCGTCCAGCAATTGACTTATGGAACTACAGGTTCGCATTACCATCCGACTTTCGGTCCGGATGGCAAACGGATTATCTATGTCTCGAACGCGCATAACCATTACACGCTCTGGACGATGGATGCCGACGGCACAAACAAGACCCAACTCACGAATCACATCGGGGCACATTTTGAACCGAGTCTCTCAAAGGACGGAAAAACGCTTGTGTTTAGTTCCGATCGTTCGGATCACATGCGGATCTATCGCATGGATTTAACCAAACCCATCCAAATACAGGCGTTGAAGGCGAGACTGGCGGATTTATAGTTTCTTAAAAGTAGTAGGCACGCTCGGTGGGTTCTCCATAAACCCCGATTTCCATTTCCCCTTGACTTTCCCCTGAAACTTGTTATCATTTTAACAACCACTTGTAGCAGCACGCTAAGCTGATGACAGACAAATTCCCGCGCTCAAGTGGAGTGCTATGCCTATAGAAAGCGAGGCTCCGAGCTCTCACACTCCAGCAGAGTGCTATGTATAGCGAAATCTAACAATCGCAGATGAGACCTTCCAAATGCGACACTGAGAACTTTCAACCACGTAGGTTCAATAAGCTTGAAAATCCTGATTCAGAAAAGAAAACAGATATGCGATCGACTTTTTATATTTTCCTTATCTTCCTCATCAGTATCGGATGCAATACGGATGCACCGCAGCGTGATGTGAATCCTCAAGTCATGGCATACTATCAGAAAGGCATAGACGCGCTGGACATGAATAACTTCGTGGAAGCGGAGAAAGCGTTTCAGGCGTGTCTGCAGATTGATGCCAATGCCCACGATGCACGCATGTTGCTCGCACGGACTTATGTTAGACAACAAAAATTTGCTCGTGCTGAAAATACGTTGCAGACGCTGATAGAATTGGTTAAACAGGTTCCCGAAGCGAAAGATACACTCTCCAAAGCGTATCTAACGTTGGCACAGGTTTACAGTTATCAACAACGCTTTTCTGATTCTACGACTGCGCTCACCAATGCGTTGGAGGTGAATCCTGACGATACCGAGGCGCGTATCAGACTCGGTTACTTCTTAGGCGCGCCACAACAGATGCTTGTCCCGGATCTTTCTGCATCTAAAAGACAGTTTGAAAAGGTACTGGAACTCGAACCGAATAATCTGGAGGCGATGCTCCAACTCGGTTTAGCCGAATTTCGACTCGGTGAAGCAGACAAAGCCGCTGAACGGTTTGAAAATATTATCCGAAATTATCGTCGGCATTCGGGTGCGTACTACTATCTCGGTGTCTATCATCTCCGACACGGCGCGCCTGAAAAAGCCGTTGAGAATTTCAAGGAATCGCTCCGCCTGAAACCGCGCGATCCCGAAACTTTATGGAACTTATGGACAGCATATAGTCAACTCGGTGGTTATCCAGAGGAATTGCCAGAGGAATTTAAAATCCAAAGGGAATGGAAGCAGGAGGGAAGGGTGGAAGCAGAAGGGAAAGGTGGAAGTCCAGTCTTCCAATCTTCCAATCTTCCATCCAAAAGCCAATTCACCGATATGGCACCCGACTTAAAAATGGACAAAGTCGATGGCGGGCGCGGCAGTGCTTGGGGGGACTATGATAATGATGGAGATTTAGACATCGTCGCTGTTGGCACGTATCAACCACACGCGCTTTTCCGTAATAACGGCGATGGCACTTTTACGAACACTGCAAATGAAGCTGGTATTGCTGATCCGAGAGGCGGTTGGGGTTCACTTTTCGCCGATTATGATAACGATGGCTATTCGGATCTCTACATCACGCGTGGCGGTTGGTCGGGTGCGGAAGAGAACACGCTCTATCACAACAACGGCGATGGCACTTTCACCGATGTCACACACACCGCAGGTGTTGCGGATCCGCAGAGTAGTTTCTGTGCCGCTTGGGGGGATTACGACAACGATGGCTACCTCGATCTCTATATTGCTAACGGTGTCATCGGTGATGGTGCGGCGAATGTCTTATATCGTAACAATGGCGATGGCACGTTCACAAATACAGCAGAAGCCGCAGGTGTCGCAGATACGGGCAATTCTCTTGGAACCGCTTGGGGGGATTACGATAAGGATGGACACATCGACCTGCATGTCATCAACTACGGACAATCCAATGTACTTTACCGCAATAACGGCGATGGCACTTTCACCGATGTCACCCCGACGACAGGTATGAACCTCCCTGTTACGGACGCTTTTGTTACCTTCTTTTTAGATGTAGATAACGATGCAGATCTGGACATTTTCATCTCTAACTCAGGCTCTTTTCAAGCCTTCATCGCGGGCCAAATCACAGGAACTGCCACACACGACGCTGATCGGCAAGTGCTTTATCGCAACAACGGTGATGGCACCTTTACAGATGTCACCCGTGAATCTGGACTCTATCACGCTTATGGCGCGATGGGCGCAAACTTCGGGGACATCAATAGTGATGGGTATCTTGATATATATCTTGCCACGGGCGCGCCACAGATGGGACGCCTCGAACGGGATGCGCTCTTCCGTAACAACGGTGATGGCACTTTTACCGATGCGACGGTGGCTCTGGGGTTAGGGAACATCGGAAAAGGACACGGCGTAACTTTCGGTGATATTGATACGGATGGTGATGTTGACATCTATGTTCCTGTCGGCGGCGCGTTTATCGGTGACCAGTGGCATAATCTCTTCTATCGCAACACTGGGACTGGAAACAACTATCTCACCCTAAAGTTGGTCGGGACCAAAAGTAATCGGGACGGGATTGGTGCTAAAGTCACCCTTCGCATGGGTGATGATGTAGTTTACCGAGAAGTCAGTGGCGGGTGTGGATTTGGATCGACCAATAGTCTATCACTTGAGATCGGGCTTGGGACCCACAGGAAAGTCGATACTCTTGAGATTATCTGGCCCTCTGGTCAAGTGGATACGCATCGGAACCTGTCTGTCAACCAGAGACTCGTTGTCACCGAGGGAGAGGACCTATGAAATCCATTGGACGGAAGGAAGGAGCAAAATTGGAAGAGGGGAAGGATGGAAGGATGGATGCCCCCCAATCTTCCAGTCTTCCAGTCTTCCAGTCTTCCCCACCGAGATCCGCCTTGCTCATAGAAGATAATATGTCCCTTTTTGTTGATTACTATCAACTCACAATGGGGCAAGCAGATTTCAATGCCCAGAGCGATACACCAGAGAGGTCTAACACTTGCACGGCGAACTATTACGTCCGCGAAATCCCGCAAGGTGAGTATCTTATAACGGCTGGATTGGAACAGGTTATTCATTACGTTTTAAATTTACGCTTCACTGATGCCACACTTGATTGGTTGGCACGACGGGGTGATCTGAGTCCTGAATATCTTGCCACTCTTAAAGACTTCCGCTTTGATGGTTCCATTTTTGCTGTCCCTGAAGGCACGCTTGTTTTTCCGAATGAACCCATTATCAATGTCACGGGTCGCTCCAGGGATGTCCAACTTTTTGAGACATATCTGCTCTGTGTCATGAATTTTCAGACGCTGATTGCCACAAAAGCGTCACGGATTGTAGGAGCCGCACGAGGCAGACCGGTATTCGACTTCGGTGCGCGGCGAGCACACGGCAGAGATGCAGGAATCCTTGCCGCCCGTGCCTCTTTCATCGGGGGCACGAGCGGGACATCGTTAGTGCTTGCTGGACAATATTTCGATATACCTTACGTTGGGACGATGGCGCATAAGTTCATCTCCGAACGTCCTACCGAATTAGCAGCCTTCCGCGATTACGCGACAACCTTTCCGAACAATACCACTCTTCTGATTGATACGTATGATACACTTCAAGGAGCGAAAAACGCTTGCGTTGTCGCAAAGGAGATGGAGGGACGCGGCGCAAGATTACGCGCCATCCGATTGGACAGCGGCAACCTCTTAACGCTCAGTAAAGAGGTCCGCCGTATCCTTGATGCTGCAGGACTCGATTATGTCCAAATCATCGCGAGTCATGAACTCGATGAATTCCAGATAGATACGCTGCTCAAAAACGGTGCACCGATCGATAGTTTCGGCGTAGGCACACGGCTCGCGACGGGTGCTAATTTCGATCCAATCACTGGTGAAGGCGGAACCTCTGCGCTCAGTGGTGTTTACAAGTTGGTCGAAAGTGACGGCAGACCTGTCGGGAAACAGTCGCTTGATGAACCCTCTAAAGCCACGATACCGGGCAAAAAGCAGATCTATCGCAGTGCTGATGCAGATGGGAATTACGTTAGGGATTGCATAACACTCTGGGATGAACCTATCTCTGAGGGGCAGCCCCTGCTAATTCCGATTATCCGAGACGGGGCGTTGGTATATGATTTTCCGAATCTGCATGACATCCAAACACGAACAACCGCAGAACTCAAAAAATTGCTGGATTCCCATAAAGGTTTAACGGAGGCAAAACCTTATCCTGTCGAGTTAGATTCGGTTTTGAGGAGTTGATTTGCATATCCCCGTGTGGAAGTCGAAATTCATGTGATGATATAATTTCACAACTTTGGATTTGCCAAAATGTAGTTAATGCGTTATAATGGGATATGGATCGAAAGATAACGCCCCCATATAATTAAGCATGCTCCTTAACATATAGAATAAACATCGGGATTTCCATGCGAAAGGAGAAAATAAAATGACCCCTCAAGAATTATACGAATTGTTGTCAAAGCAGATAACTGAAATGGATGCCCGATTTACGCAACAACTCACTGAAATGGATGCACGACACACGAGGCAATTTGAGACCCTTGATAGTCGGCTTCTGAATGTTGAGGTAGATGTCGCTGAAATCAAAGGACGTAAAGCCGGATGGGAGTCTGCTCGAAATTGGATAGCCACTGGTATTGCTCTTGTTGCTCTCGGGGTCGCGATAGCAGTGGCACTATGGAAGTAACCAACACGAGCAGCGGCGTGCTAAAAACTTTAGGCACTCATCCTGATTCAGACAATCAACACCCGCCAATTCCAAAACAAAATACTGACTGCTAATCGCTATTGATTAGGTTCTGCTTTTTCTGTTCCAAGCCGTTTTCGATTTTCTTTGATAAACCGCATCACTGCATCCGAATCAGTAGCATGTAAATCTCCGATCGCACTCGCTTCTTCTATGAGCATCGCCATTTGCACAGGATTGTCCGTCAGTAGACTTTCTGCCCTTTTGTAATAGTAAGCTGCCTGTGCAGGCTCACTTTGATTTTCACAAATAGTGGCGAGATAGACGTAAGCGGCGGCGAGACGTGGCGACTGTGTCCGGTTTTGAATGAATTCCTCGAAAGCGAAACGAGCCTCGCTATAGCGTCTGTCATCGTAATGGACACGTCCAATCCGAAACTGTGCCCTATCGGAGAAACTGTCCTTATATCCCCCCGCGAGGTAGCGATCCCGTTCTGGATATCCAATCGTCGTTTCGTAGGCATGCAGTGCTTCGTTGTAGCGGTTCAGTTTTCTGTAGAGTTCACCCAACTGAAAGTTTGCCATCATTGCTTGCAAGGTGTTCGGATGCGTTTCAATAACTTTTTTGTGTGCCTGAATTGCTTCATTATGCATAGAGAGTTGCTCAGCGTAGATGAGTCCGCTGCGATAGAGTGCCTCGGCGGCATGTGTCAAATCAGCGTGGTGTTTCGATACCTCTTGATATGCCTCAATCGCCTTTGGATAGTCCTGTAACGGCTTCCGCTCGTAAATAGTCCCAATTTGCAACCGTGTACGCGCAGCCTCTATGGGTGCCAAGTTTTGGTCTTGGAGTTTCTCACGGAGAATTTCGATGGCTGTAAGCTGCTGAAGTGTCGGCAGTCGTTCCGCCGCCTGTTCTGCTTGCGGCGTATGCGGTGCTGTGGCAATGAGATGTCGAGCGATACTTAAAGCTTCAGAGAAGTCTCGATCTGCACTCGCTTTGTTCAACCGCTCTAATTCCGTTTCCGACATCTCTTCTGCGAGTTCCTCTATTTTCCTACCGATCTGCGCTTTCACCTCAGGTATGCTTTTGTCATGCATTGAGATCTGTCCTAAATACCCCGGATCGAGTTGCGGTAGATAGGCATGAAGAAACGTTTCAAAAGCCTCTATTGCTTTCGGATAATTCAAAGTTTTTTCATAGCAAACGCCTGTCCAATAGAGAACGGCATGCATATTCCAGAAGTTCGGGTATCTCTGTTTCAATTTCTCAAAGATGGGGATTGCTAAGGAATGCTTCTCGGCTGTGCGATGGATATTTGCCATTTGGAAGAGTGCCTCCGCAGCGAAATTGCTCGTGGGGTAATCTTCAATGACTTTTCTGTAGGTTGCCATTGCTAAAGCCGATTGGTTCAGAACGGTATGCCGTAAATGTGCGATGCGCCACCTCGCTTCTGGTGCCATAATCGTATCAGGATGTGCTTGTAGAAGTGATGCATATTCCTCAATTGCCTTTTCGGGCTGATTGAGTTGGGAATGATTCCGATAGAGTTCAGCGATCTGAAATTGAGCGATGGCGGCAAGGGGTGTGCCATTATATTGGATCGCAATACGCTGCTGTTCCCTTAGGTCAGAGAGTGCGTTGTTAATATCACGTATCTTCCGTAAACCGGTTTTATGCACGAAATGCGAGGCAGGTGCAAGTTTAATCAATCTATCGTAAGTTTGGATAGCGTCATGGTAATTGCCCATACGGCTATGGACATCACCTTTTTTGATAATGGCGAGGAAGAGTTCCTCGGCAGCAAGCCCATTTTTCTCTTCGGAGGTCACGCCATCACTATCATCGTGCTGGCGTGCCTCCGACAGTTTTAGAATTTTATCGTAAGCCTCGATTGCTCTGGTATACTGGTGCGTATAGTTATAGTGGATCTCGCCAATCTGGGAGTAGCACCAACTTTTTACAGTAATGTCTTTGGCAGATTCCGCGAGTGCCTCCAGTCTATCATTGGCTTCGGTGTAGTCTCCTGCCTGAATTAAGACGTGCACCTCTTCAAAGTGAGCATAAGCAAACGGACAGAGGAGAATAACCAGCAGCACGTGTGAGAGAAATATAAGTCCTCTATAGACCTGTTGCTCCACTGGAGCAAGGAAGCTGCTTCCACATTTTTTTCTCATTGGCCTCCGGGTATGGATCCAACCGCTGTCTCTAACACTTTGCGAGCCGTTAAAAAGGAGTGGTGGCCAGGTGTTAATCATTTAAAAATGCTCTTGTTATTCCGCTATGGCGTGTTTAAGGTTCCGGATTGCAGGTTCTGAAGATGGGCATCTGCAACCTTCAGCCAATTGGTCCCATGCGCGTGCTCCTTCATCCGATGGAGCCGGCTTTCTGTTTCCCACGCATCATTTCGGAGATGATGTGTGATGAACGCCTCTTCTAAATTCCGTTGGATGTCCTGCTGACGATACTGTTCGATCCGGGCGACAGCGGATTGCGTATCAGGCAACAACTGCTCGGGTTCTGGTGAAAAGAGTTCTCCCCATAGAAGAGCGATCGTGATCAAGGCAATCACAACAGTACTCGCAGCAGCAGTTCTATACCAGTGGAAGAAGGAACCGAAGTTAGGGATGGATGCGCGCACCCGCGAAAGCAGCGTTCGTTCGTGTGCCGCGGCGAGACGTTTGTACACATTCATTTCAATGTCTTGTAAAGCGAGTTCAGGCACACGCAATTCTGCTTGTGCCGTGTCTGTCAATTGTAGGACAGCACGAAAAGATTGAACTGCTTCGGTACAGTCGGGGCAGTCCTTGAGGTGTACTTCGAAGGGCTCTTCTTCTTCTGGAGGCAGAAGTTTAGAAGCGTAATCAACCGCTTGCCCTTCGGATTTTATACATTTAGGCATAATAAATGCTTCTCCTTTCTTTAAATTTCATTATTTTCCCAGAGGGGACGCAACAATGTTTGTAGACGTTTTACTGCACGGTGAAGGTGAATCTTTACGGTTCCTTCCGCCATATCCAGCGTTTCAGCGACTTCTTTAAGTTGTAAACCTTCATATCGACTTAACATAAAGACGGCTTTCTGTTTCGGGGAGAGCTGATCGACCGCCTCACGGATGATACGTCCGCGTTCCTGCTCTTCTACTTGCTGGACAGGGTCGCTGTGCAGATCGGTGGCAACGAGGTTCGCTTCAGGGATTTCCATATCCTCCAAGGCATAGACAGGATGCCGCCCTTTCGTGCGGTGATAATCAATAGCGAGATTGGACGCGATTTTATAGAGCCAGGTTGAAAACTTGGCTTTCGGTTGCCAATTGTCAAGGGCGCGGTATGCCTTAAAAAAAACTTCGATGGTGATATCCTCGGCATCCTCATAATTTCTGACAGAGCGCAGAAGGTACGAGAAAATCTTGGCTTTGTAGCGTTTCATCAACTCATCAAAAGCGTTTTGGCGACCGGATTGAAACTGGGCAACTAACATTTCATCGTCAATCAATTTGTCCATAATTCCCGCTATAAACATGCCGCCCGCTGGGGCTAAAATGCGCCCAAATCTACATCTCTATTCTCTCTGACTTCTTAAACGGAAGCGGTTTAAATAAGTTTACAAAATTTATGATCGATTGTCAAGAATCTTATTCTGCTACAGAGCCATTCAGTTTTATCGAGAAAAGGTATTGACTCTTTTTGTAGATTTTGCGATACTATTTACAGTTGACGTTATGACTGTTACAATCTTTGGCGAAAGCGCGTAAGTGCAATCAACGGGCGCGCTGGGTCTACGAGAAGGCATGTCAAATCCTGAACTCATCTGACCGAACCGGAAGGAAAAATTAAAAAATGGCACACACACATACCGATCCCGAACATAAGCCTTTGTTTATTCCCGCTTCGGCGACAGCGGAACAGATGGCACAAGCAGCAGGCAACTTTTTGGATACACTAACGCCTGCACTCCGTCAAAAGACAGCACTTCCATTTGATGGGAATGAACGACTCCGGTGGCACTACATTCCGATCGAAATGTGGGAACGGGAAGGCGTTTCTCTCAATGAACTCAATACAAAGCAGCAGGAAGCGGCGTTCGCTCTCATGCAAAGCGGCTTGAGTGTGAAGGGTTACCAGAAAGCCCGTGCAATTATTAATTTGGAAACAACGCTTGGCGAGATTGAAAAAGCCGCTGGCGAGGCACGATTGGTCCGAGATCCTGGAC
Organism: Candidatus Poribacteria bacterium; assembly: GCA_021295715.1. Lineage (NCBI taxonomy): Bacteria > Candidatus Poribacteria > Candidatus Poribacteria bacterium. The sequence goes on from JAGWBV010000009.1 coordinate 43,439, forward strand.
TCTATTTTTTCACCGTTTTCGGCGATCCGACCGGTAATGGCGCATGGGGATGGCGTGCTGAGGGGCACCATGTCTCACTCAATTTTACCGTTGTCAATCGTGAACTTATTTCGCCGAATCCGTCTTTCTTCGGCTCGAATCCGGCAGAGGTACCCCAAGGTGACAAAAAGGGATTAAGAGTACTTTCCGCCGAGGAAGATATGGCGCGCCAACTCCTTACAAGCCTGAATGATACACAGAAGGGGCAAACAATCATCAACGCAGATGCACCCTCCGATATTTTGACCCGTGACGTGCCTAAAGTTGAGTTTGAGGCTGTTGAGGGATTAGCCGCAGAATCTATGGAAACATCCCAGCGCGAACTCCTGATGAACCTCGTCCATGAATACATCGACAGACTCCCTGATGAAGTCGCGCACATCGAACTCCGAAAATTACGCGAGGGGAGTGTTAACGATATCCATTTCGCTTGGGCGGGAGGAGAGTCTCCGAAGACACCACACTACTATAGGCTACACGGTCCATTCTTCTTTGTAGAGTATGACAATACGCAGAACAATGCGAACCACATCCATTCCGTGTGGCGGCACATCGCAGACGATTTTGGTGTGGATCTGTTGCGGTTACACTATCACAAATCCGACCATCACGATCATTAGAGATCGGCTATCGGCAGTCGGTGAAATGGCAGTCAGCCGTCAGGTCGGTTTTTCTGCGAAAAACCTCTCAGCAGTCGGTAAGAAAAGAGGGCGTTTTGTAACGCTTGCGTCTTTGCTGACTGCTGCTTGCTAATTGTGAATCGCCTTGAGCTGCCCCCATGTTGTGGCTAACTTGTTGGCGGGTTCAACGGCAAGTTGTTCATCGGTAAGGACGACCAAACCCGTATGCTCCGAGTTCTTTCCGAAGACAATAGAATGGGTATACCACCCACTCCATCCCTTCTGTCCCTCTTGTCCTGCTTCTCTATCCCCATCATTCACGCAGATACCGAGTCCGAATTCAAAGCCTTCGCTGAATTTCTTACCTTTTACCTGCAGCTCCTCGGCTGTGAATCTAATTTCGTAGTAAGTTTCCTTTTCATCCTCGTTTCGGACAACCGCGATATCTTCGTCTGGGACGATACCTGCACCGCCGGGATTCTCATTGAGTGCATTTTGGATAATGTTTTCCGCTTTATCATCTAAGCCGACATTGTAGAGAAACATCTGCTGTCCAGCGGTTCGTTTGCCACTCATTTCAAAGGCAAGTTGCGCACCATCACCGTTCCACGCGGCGGCAGCAGCGTGTTCGTGTTCGTCATCATCAACGGCGATCGCGAGATAAATTGCCTCGGGTTTCCAGAGAATCGCGAAACAGGTTTGATGGTCATCGGGTCCTTTCCACTTTCCACCATTGTGCTCTTCAAACACATTTCCAGAGTATTCGACACCACAGAAAATAGTTCCATCGGTCCCTTTAACTGTTTCAAAGACCCCTTCCCAATACTCGCTGAAATCACCTATCTTAATGTCAACACCCGGTGGGATTGTAAACGCATTGTAAACGTCATGAGTTTTACTACGCCACTGCGCGTATGTTATCGTGTTTGAGATTAAAATGAGTAGAGCCGTTGCGATTAAAATATACTTTTTCATTTTCTTGCTCCTGATTACCGATTACCAATAATTTTATCAGTATCATCGTCGCCAAAACAGAAAATATATCGGTCGCTTGAGCCGATGTAAAGCGAGCCGTTGGCAACTGCAGGGGACGAATACAGCTCTATGTTTCTATTAATTATTCCCGTATCAAATTCCCACTGCACCTTTCCATTGTCAGTGGAAAGCGCGTAGATGTATCCGTTTTTCGTTGCCGCATAGATAGTATCCATCGTTACAGCCGGTGAGGAAACAACGGGTCCACTGAGGTTAGTTTTCCAGTTGAGTTGTCCATCTGTTGACTGGAGAGAATAGACATACCCATCACGCGAACCGAAGAAGATGTAACCGTTCTGAACGGAAATAGCCGTTAGGACGGCATCTTCTGCTTCATGTTCCCATACGATGTCGCCAGTTTCTGTGTCGAGAGCAACAACTTTACCTGCGGGTATCGGATCACTATCCGAAAAGTTACCCCTTCCAAGCCCAAAAAAGACTATATCTTCATCTGCACTGGGACTTCCCCACACAGGATACGGCATCTGTTTTGACCATATCTCAGCCCCTGTTTGCGCATCAACAGCATAAATCTTATAATCCCCATAGCCTGTGCCGAAGTAAACCTTGTCCTTATGCAAAACAGGCGACATATCGGCGTGAACGGCTGGATAGTGCCAAATTTGTTCTCCCTCTAATGCATCAATACAGTAGACCCCATCAGCACCTGCTGTAAAATAGAGTTTCCCCTGACTGATGAATGGCGTTGATTCAACGTGACTCGTTGTTTGGAACGACCAGATAAGTTCACCCGTGCGGGCATCAAGACATCGGAGGTGACAATCGCTGTCGTGGTGATACCCCTCACCGATGTAAACCCTACCACCAGCGACTGCAGGCGATGAAAATATTGGGGTCGGAGAAGTATACCGCCAAAGAATCTTCTGCGATTCTGTATCAATACAGTAAGTCGCGCCGCCTAACGAAAAAATTGAGCCGTGCGCGGAACCGATATAGAGTCGGTTGCCAACAACCGCTGGAGATGAGGAGAAGTCAACCGCCATCGGCTCTTCATCTTTGAAAACCCATGCGGGGGTTCCGATCGTTGGTCCTGAGAGGGTATCCACATGCCCAGTTCGGCTTTTTCCACCTCGGAAACTTGACCAAGACCTGTTCGCCTGTGTGTTCCCTATTTCCGTTCTGTGCACCTTTGCTTCAGGGGATGATGCGATTGGAACTAAGGTCATCCGAACGAATGTATAGGATCCCCAACCAAATCCAACGAGGAAAATTATACTTAGAACAGAGGCGGTGACTTTATGGGCAGTTGCAAAGTCCCGGAATTTATAGAAAAGCATTTTGGTCGTGTCACGTGCGAACACAAGTCCAGTGATAAGTGCAACACCAACAAAAGCAAGGATCTGCGGGACGATGCTTAGCAGTGCTGTGAGCGGTCCCAGCAGCTGCGGAATGACTGCGTGTGCAGGTTTTGCAGAGGTATCTAAGAAAATAAAGAGGAGACCCAGTAGAATGGCTATCGGAAACCGATGGCTATTCTTTATTCTCTGTTTCAATTTCGCTTTTCTCATTTGATTTCCCCCCGCTATTCGGATTCTTCCAAAAATCGGACAGCGAAATGCACCAAATTCTCAAGCATTCGACGGTTCTTAGAGACCTGCGACCCGCTCTGGTTGCGGAGGTTCGTAACGAGATACATCCCTTTGCCGTGTTTCAACTTAGCGACGACGATCTCTTTACCGGCATTAGTTGTCGCGAGGATCTCATATTTTTCGTTCCATCCCCTCCATGAATCATCAAGTGAAAGTTGCCCTGATCGGATACGGTTCGGTGACTTAAAGAGTTCACCAGCGTAGCGGGTGGTTTGAAAATCGTTCCGAGATGGGCTTTCCACGCCCGTAAGCGGTTCGGGTAGCCAACCACTACCGCAGGGACGTTCCTTATCACTATCCTGTCCAGAGGCGATAACAATACCCCCGTTTTTCACGAATTCCTTAATCCGATTCTCCTGTTTCTTGTTAAGCCGGTATCTCCCTTCGGAAAGTGAGCGGAATCCGATCCATAGAATGTCTGCTTCGCTGAGGGTCGGTAGATTCCGGTCAGTCGTCGCATGATAAGCGAGATCGAAGTCTGCTACTGCATCAAGTTCACCGATCGCGCGAGGTTCTGCGTCATATCTATCCGTTTTGAGTAGCAGGAGTTCCAACGCGTCGCCACTGAGTAAGTTACGCAATTCTTCTTGAAAATCGGATGTTGAATCTCGCTTTGAGACCTTGTCTCTGTTGAGGTATTTCTCAAAGTGCGTAAAGAGCCACCAGCCCCACTCTGTGCGTTCCTTGTTCTTCGTCGTGACCTGGGTTTGGAACCATCTTCCTCTTGTATGTGCGAGACTATCAATACGTCCACCCTTTTTCAGGTAAAAGACAATAATCGGTTCGTCTGCTTTCAGGAAATGGATAATCTCGTCTCTGTGGTCTGCCTCTCCCTTGTAGACATCGAACCGAATCCGAATCTCCTGAAATTCGCTCGTGCCTTTAAGGTTTTCTTCGACCTTAACCTTCGCAGTTTTTCGTTCGACGTTAACCTCCGAGACCGTCCCGAATACGACATTGGTGCTTTCCGCAACGATTTGCCTGATGGTGTACCGTTTTGCGATGTAACCTTCTACTGGTGCCTGTATCAGCATGAGGAAAGTCACAACAAGCAAACTGGAAAGGTAACCAAATTTCTGGATGGTGTTTAATTTAAAGATAGAATGGGGTGTTCTCATTTTTTAATTTCTCCTTGCGGTAAAGAATCGCTTTTCTCCATATTTTCCTGGGATACGCGTATCCCAAAGAAAATCGGCGTTACAAACCCCTCCCACGAAAGTTCATTCCGTTTTGACAGCCGTTCCAGTCGCTGTCACCATTAGCATACCGTTATTGGCACCAAGAACCTGGTAATCAATGTCAATACCGACGACAGCATCAGCACCTTTGCGCTGTGCTTCTGCTTCCAATTCTTGGAGAGCGGTTTCACGGGCTTCCCCGAATTTACTTTCATAGGCTCCTGAACGGCCACCGACAAAGTCTGTGATACTTGCCAGAAAGTCGCTAAAAACGTTTGCCCCCATGATAGCTTCACCCGTAACAAGTCCGAGATATTGTCGAATCTGCCTGCCTTCAATGGTGTTTGTGGTTGTCGTAATCATTACTGCGATTTTCCTCTCGCTGCGATGTTCCACACAGATTCGACAATCCCGTTGCGGATGCCGTAATATCTGTCGTGGAGATTCACCGTTGTGCAGCAATGTGATGGTAAAATTTCAAGTTTATCCCCCGGGGTGAGGGAAACATTGGTATCGGACCCCTGCCCAACAGTTTTTAAAGTGCCGTGTTCTTCAGAGAGTCCTGTCATCTCTACGCCTGTTATACCGATCGGTTGCGGAACCCCGAACTCTTTTGCAAGCACTTTCAAGCCTGTATCTACTATGATTCGATGTGGGTCTGGACAACTCACAACTGTTGCCAATACAGACAACGAACAGTCGAATTGATCTCCGACACCTTCTACGTTTCGGTAGGTGGAATCCATGAAGATGTAAGAACCCGCTTGGACCTCTGTCATCTCTGGGATACTTCCCGTGATGTTAAAGGTCCCGGTGCCACCACCACTCATGATGGAAACCTCAACACCATGCTTTTCGAGGTAGTGTTTCGCGTCAATCAGATGTTGCATGGCTTCCCGCACGTTTGCTTTTCGTTCCTTCAGGTCTGGCTTTGCAACGGTATGCCCCTCGTAACCCATTAACCCCTCAAACTTCAGGCTTGAACTTTGGCGAATCTGGTTTGCCAGTTCTAATGCCGGTTTACCTGATTCAACACCACATCGGTTCATGCCGACGTTCACTTCCACTAACATCCTGATGGTTACGCCTTTAGCGGCAGCCGCATCGGAGATGGCTTGCACGTTCTGAGGATTGTCGACAGCGACCATAATCTCTGAGTGCCGCGCGAGGTTGATGAGCCGAGCAATCTTATGTGAACCGACGATTTGGTTCGCGATTAGCACATCTCGAACGCCAGCGTGGATGACTGCTTCTGCCTCACCGAGTTTCGCACAGGTAACGCCGATGGCACCCGCGGCAATCTGTTTGTGCGAGATAATAGGGGTTTTATGCGTCTTCACGTGAGGTCTCAGCATTGTGTTTACTGTGCTGAAGTAGTCCGCCATTGTCTGTATGTTGGCTTCCATTTTGTCCAGATCAATGAGCAACGCCGGCGTGTCTAATTCCGTTTTGTGCATGCCGATGAAAGGTTCAGTGTTGGTGTTCATTTTTTAATTATTCCTTGCGGTTCGGTCAGGTGGGTTTGATGCATAAAGCGTCTTTCCGTATATCCGCCTGCGCCGGTGTTGCAGGCTGCTTTCTTTTGCTAATTTTGACGAGGCAGATACCCCGCGCCTATTAATCCCAGACGTTATGCAGACTCTTAGAGTTGCTTAACAGGGTTTGACAGCGTGCCGAACCCATCAATTTCTATCTTGACAGTATCATCTGGAGCAAGCGGCAAGTCGTTCGGGACGATGATGCCCGTGCCTGTTGAAACGATAGTGCCAAACGGAATCGGGTTATCCCGCATCAGGAATTCGGTGAGTTCTTCAAACTTCCAATTGATTTGAGACGTGTTGACCTCACCTTGATAGATAGCGTCTCCATCACGAAGAACGGTGCACTGCATCTCAAGGTTATAGGGATCGTCCACTTCGGAGGGTGTTAGGAACATGGGACCGAGTGCACAGCATCCATAGAACACTTTGGATTGTGGGAGATAGAGCGGGTTATCGCGTTCAATGTCCCATGCGGATACGTCGTTACAGAGGGTATAACCGATGATTTCACCGTTGTTACCAAGCACATAGGCGAGTTCTGGTTCGGTTGCTGTCAAGGCAGAATCGCTTCGAATGCCGATAAAGCCGTTGGGTCCGACGCATCGCGTGGGGGTCGCTTTGAAGAATATTTCTGGACGGTCAGCGGAATAGACACGACTATAGATGTCCTGTTCACTGTCGTCATCACGCATGTCCGCACTCCGTTTGTAGGTTACCCCGCATCCCCACACTTCAGGCGAATCAATCGGGGATAGGAGATGTGGGACATTTTCATCAGGGGCGACATCTAATTTTTTGAGCGTGAGCCCTTCGGGTTCGGTCGGTTCGTTTCCTGCTTCTGGAAGTGCACGGAGTTGCATCGGTGGGGGTGTTGCCACTTTCTCTTGGATGTCGGCAAGTATGACACCAACGCTTATCTGTTCCCTGTCAGCAAGCTCTAACACCTCTAAGACACCGGGTGATTCCTCGCTCGTTACGTCTATCACTTCTTCATCACGGGTGACAATCCCAACTCGCTTGCCTAAGTTCGGTAGATGAAATTGAATAAGTTTCATTTTTTAATTTTACCTTGCGGTTCGGTCAGTAGGGTTAGATGGGGAACGCGCCCCTCCGTAGATCCGTCCTCCACTTCGTTACGGACTACGCACATCGGTTCATGATTCAAAGATTTTTAATTTTCCCTTGCGGATTTTTAATTTTACCTTGCGGTTAGGAAAATTCGAGTTGTGCCCAAGCTTTTGCATCCTTAACGATTGCATCCGGCATCGTGTGTGAATGGAGTAGATGCCCTTGGGTCGTCCGAAGCGTCGGTTGTGTGGCATCTTGATAACGCCAATCTAAACTCCATCGGATATGTGAAGCGCGGTTCGGTAACCCGCGGTGGAACAGAAGATTACTGAAAATGACGACATCCCCCGGCAGAATTTGAACACGGACGGCATCCGCCTCAACGGGTTTGATATAATCATCTTGTATGCGTAGATAGTACTCGTCCTTTTCGTGTGGAACGACACCCCACTTATGGCTTCCGGGAATGAATTCCATACACCCGTTTTCAACGTTGACTGGCACTAAAGGCGTCCAGACATTCATCATCCGCAAGACATCCGCCTTTTTTGAGGTATAACCGGCATCTTGATGCCATAGGACCTCTGTTCGTTTGTTCTCCGGTAGCTTCGGACGCACCGAGTAGTTAGGGTATAATCGGATCTCTGGACCGAGGATAATGCCAGCGAGTTCAAGGAGGGCGGGGTGTGCGAACACACCGAAAAAGCCTTCCCGATGGAGTTCCGGGCGAAAAATAGTTGGGCTTTCGTCGGGATAGTTTTCGTAGAGCCGAATGAGACGGGTTTCAAAAGCGGCATCGGGATAGGTGTCTGTCAATTTTCCTTCCGCATACCGGCGCGATGCCAGTTCAGCGACTAACGCCTCACACTCGTGTTTAACAGCCTCAAGCGTTACGGGTTCCAAAACGCCGCGCAGGATAGCGAACCCGTTCTCATTGAAGTTCCTGATAACTGATTCCATTTTCAGGTCTCCCTCTCTGCGTGGCATTTTTCGTGTTAACCGTCTATCTCTGTTTCTCGTCTAATTTCCACTCGGAACTAAACCGGCTTTCACAAGAGATGAGACAACAACCTGCGCGGATTCTTCAAGCGAAAGCTCAGCTGTATTCACCGTGACCTCTGGATCAACAGGGGGTTCGTAAGGCGCACTAATGCCCGTAAACTCCTTAATCTCTCCAGCCCTCGCTTTTTTGTATAAGCCTTTCGTATCGCGTTCTTCACAGACTTCAAGCGGGCACTCCACGAAAACTTCAACGAATCTACCTGCAGCAATCAACTCTCTTGCCTGATCTCTATCGGCGCGATAGGGCGAAATGAAGGCTGTCATAACGATGGTGCCGGCATCTGCAAAAAGTTTCGCCACTTCACCGATGCGTCGGATGTTTTCCTCGCGATCTTCGGGTGAGAAACCCAGATTCTTATTCAAGCCATGGCGGACGTTGTCGCCGTCCAAGACGTAGGTGTGATGCTGTTGTTGATGTAATACCTGTTCAACGGCGTTTGCTAACGTCGATTTACCTGAACCGGAGAGACCTGTAAACCAGATCACACAGCCTTTCTGATTCAGCAATTTTTCTCTATCTTCTGCCGTGACACTCGCGTCGTGCCACGTAATATTGGTTGCTTTCTGTTGAGCCAATCGATTATTCCTCACATATTTTAGGATTCATAAAATTGAGGCGTTCCGAACTTGCCCCTACAATCAAGGGTAATTACGGTACAATTATACGCGTAGAAATCGATAAAGTCAACATAAATCACCGAAACTCTCGATATTCCGATTCCAATCGGATTTTACTAATTTTGTTAAACTTCATCTGGGGCTAAAGACGAGGGATGGCATGCGTAAGTCCTACCCAAATTTGATCCGATGAAGGGAACTCATATCTATGGAAATGGACTTAGTTCAATGGATCTTCAACAACGTGAATAATTTGGTTTACGGGACTCTCGGCATCTGAGAAATCAAGCTTTTGGGTGTGTCCACTTTGCCATCTTACTTCGATCGATTGAATCGTTTTCTGGGCACCGATGCCGAAAAGGAGCGTTCGCTCACTACCAGAGGCGTAACTTCCACCACACGTTAGCTCTCTGAAGAGCGTCATTTCATCTGTATGAACCCACACCTTCGCACCGATTCCATCGCGGTTGCTTCCGGTCCCGACGAGACGAATTTTCACAGAGTTGTGGACTTGGGAATCGTTCCGCAGCAAAACAGGGGATTCATTACAACAGGTAATAAGAATATCCATCGCGCCATCGTTGTTATAATCACCAACAGCGACACCGCGCCCAACAATGGGACGTTTGAAGAACTGACCCGCTGTCTCAGATAAATCTTTGAATTCTCCTGTTCCTGTGTTCCCAAAAATCTGGCAGTGTTGCCTGTAGGAGAGCGATGGCGTAATCTCTGATACGTTGTCCCACACGTGCCCATTTGCAACGAAAAGTTCCAGAGAGCCGTTGTTATCTGCATCAATGAATTCGGTCCCGAATCCGAGTTTTGAGAAACCTGGATCAGCGAGTCCTGCTTCAAAGGTTGTCATCGTATAAAAACCGTCATTATTATTGCGGAAGAGACTATTGATTTCCAGAGAGAAATTCGTAACGAAGAGATCTTGAACGCCGTCGTTATCGTAATCGCCGGAAGCGATCCCCATACTCGCTGTTGCACGACCTTCTGAATTATAGGCGACCCCTGCGGTGATGGCGACATCTGTGAATGTGCCATCCTTGTTGTTCTGGTAAAGGAAATCGGGAACAGCGTCGTTCGCAACGAAAATGTCAGGATAACCGTCGTTGTTATAGTCTGTAAAGAGCACCCCTAACCCTTTACCGGTGTTGCGAACGCCGGCGCGAGTCGTAACGTCTGTGAATGTGCCATCCCCGTTGTTCCGATAAAGTGTATCACGCGCACCCGGGTATTCATGGGGACCACAATAAATATGAACACCTCCCAGAAAGCACGCATGGGCGGTCTCTAATTGATAATCCAAATAGTTTGTTACATAAAGGTCGAGGTGTCCGTCGAGGTTAAAATCTCCGAAGGACGCGCTAACACTCCAGTTGCCGTCCCCAACCCCGGCGTGCGACGTAACATCGGTGAAGGTACCGTCCCCATCGTTCCGATAGAGTTGATTCCGACCAAAGTTCGTGAGATACAGATCGGCATCGCCGTCATTGTCGTAGTCTGCCGCGAGACATCCCATGCCGTAACCGTAGTTTTGCTGAAGTCCGGCTGCTGCTGTGGTATCAACGAATGTTCCATCACCTTCATTACGATAGAGGACGTTCATGTGGTTAGGGTCTCTGTAAAGTTGAGACGCGCCGCTGAGTGCGCCGCTATTGACGAGATATATGTCGAGGTGTCCATCGTTATTGTAGTCGAAAAAGAGTCCACCGGATCCCATCGTTTCCGGTAGGTATTTCTCTTTGGATACGCCGTTAGTGTGTTTGAAATGGATACCTGCTTGCTGCGTCTGCTCAGTGAAGTGGAGTGTCGTTTCAGCAGCGGACGGACTCACAGTATAGCAGATGAGTATCAGGGAGATGAGTGGGAGAGTCCCTGTTTTGGGAGCGGGCGAGAGATAACAGTCGTTTTTCAATTTTTCCGTAATGTGCGATAGTAATTGTCTGAATCAGGATTTACTGGATTCAAGGATTTTCAGGATTACAGACGCGCCGCGGTTGAGAATCGTCTCTCATCGAAATATCGAAATATTTTCTGAAACTTCATAAAGTTTGTGCTACAAAAGAGGAGTGGGCGTAAGTTCTGCCTGTTAAAAATAAAAGCACCCAACGAGTGGGTGCTTTTAAGTGTTTGTTCACCTTAGAATCCGCCTTTGAGCGCACCCCAAGTTGTCGTGAGTTTGTTTTGCGCTTCAACAGCGGTCTGTGGATCGGTTTCATTCGGATCGAATTCAACATCCGTTGTCGCGAAAATTTTATCGAAGTATGTGCCGTCTTCGCGATGCGCGATGTGGAGTGTGTGGTCACCCGCGTCCAATTCCACGGGGACAGGATCGTCACCGTGCTGGACAAGTTCGGTTCCCTCAAAGGGACCGTCGCGCGTATTCAACCGGAACCAGACCCAATCGGTTGTATAGTTAACCCGGAGAGACTCTACTTCAAAGAAGTCCCAGATATTCATCGTGGCATTATTGGCAGATTCGATATCCCCATCAGCGGTATCGAATGCCCAGTAGGCAGAATTATCGCCGACTGACGGAGCAATTACACGTCCCCAGAAGTGCCAATCGTCCGCTTCGACTGTGAATTCATATTTCACCCAGTCCCCACCATCGTTTGTAACGCCGTTGTGTGAACCGATGTAAGCACCACCGGATGCTTCTGTAACACTGTAATCGTCTACACCTTCAGCGGCGTTACCGGGGTGATCGGTCGGGACATTAAAGACTTCAAATTTTGTGCCGTTTGAATCGTTGAAGTTCTCCGCTTCCCAACTAATATATTTTTGTGCGAATGCCGGTGAAACAATGAGACTCAGCATCGCCAATAAAATGATCGTTCGCATTAACAACAAACCTCCTTAGAAGAGTGGATTAAAGTTACTATAGCACATTAGAAAAAAACATGCTACTTTTTTCTACATTTGGTTTCGTAAAATGATTTGAAAATCGCTTCCACTGTGATAGAAAACAGTGTGTATTCTGTACGTTACATGAGCGCGTCTTCGACTTCTTCAGGGAGTTCGACCGTCCCTGGGTCAACATCAATGGGGTATTCGGTGCCGTAGACTTCAACGAGGTCATCAAAAGTGACGTTATCCACACGCTCAAGATCATCACCCGGATACACAAGCCAAACACCGTAACAGCCGTCACAACTGACGAGATCTACATCATCTTTTTCAATCGGAAACTGCGTCAACGGATTATTACAATCAGGACAAGGTAGCATATACTTCCCTCCGCGGAGTCGTTTCGATCACAAGATCGAGTGCTAAGGGTTAATCAGCGGCGGGGGCAAAGGTATCAGGATTTTCCGCCGCGGCATCATAATCATCAATCAACTTTGTAATGACGGGATTATCCCCACAAAGTGGACAGTTCTCATCTCGGTTGATTTTCATTTCACGATAGGTCATACCGAGTGCTTCGTATAGGACGAGCCTACCGATGAGGGATTCGCCGATACCGATAATGTATTTAATTGCTTCGGTTGCCATCATAACGCCAATTACGCCTGGGAGCACGCCCAGGACACCAGCCTCGCTTCAGCTGGGCACCATGCCCGGAGGGGGCGGTGTTGGGTACATGCATCGGTAGCACGGTCCTTCGTGCGGTTTAAAGAGCGATACCTGTCCCTCAAACTGGAAAATACTGCCGTGGACAATCGGCTTGTTCATCAACACAGCGGCATCGTTGACGAGATAACGTGTCGCGAAGTTATCGCATCCGTCAACAATGAGGTCGTATTCCGAGAAGATTTCTTCAACGTTATCTGCGGTCAGGCGGAGGTTATACGGCGTGATGTCGATATCCGGGTTCAGTGACTTGATTGTCGTTGTCGCGGATTGAACCTTTGGTGTGCCGACAGATTCTGTGCGGTGAAGTATCTGACGCTGGAGGTTACTGAGTTCCACAACATCGGAGTCGATAATACCGAGATGACCCACACCGGCAGCACCGAGATACACGCCTGCGGGGGAGCCTAAACCGCCTGCCCCGACCATTAAGACTTTAGCATCGAGGAGTTTTGCTTGTCCGTGTTCCCCAACCTCAGTGAGCATAAAGTGGCGACTGTAGCGATCGAGTTGCTCATGGCTCATCGGTTTATCTTGTGCTGTCGGGTAACCCGCTGCCATCCAATCGCGATATCCACCCGCAAGAGAAATGGTATCGGTGTACCCCATTTCGCGTAGGGATTTGGCAGCGAGAAGAGAGCGGAGTCCTGCTGCACAATAGACGATAACTTTTTGGTTTCGATCTGGGATGTAGTTTTCAACCGAGAATTCCAGCATTCCCCGTGTGACGTGCACGGCGTTCGGGATATAGCCGGCGCGATATTCATCTTCGTCACGCACATCGAGTAGCACAAAATCGCTGTCTTTTTCCTGTTCGCCTTTTACTTCGTCGACGGTTACCTCAGGGATTTCTGTTTTCGCTTCCTCAACGATTTGACTATAGGATTTCATGAAATTTTTCTCCTGCCGACAAGGAATATGAAGATTGCGAGTTTCATATTCTTGTTCCATTAATTTTTTTGCCTCTTGCATTTGCACAATTATATCACAATGGCGCGATATTGTCAATGTTTTATTTTGAAGTCATATTGAGTAAACCATAAGAATGTGGTAAAATAGGGATAGAAAAGGCGATACTTTCTGTCTCTTTCTTCCC
>JAGWBV010000010.1 GCA_021295715.1 Candidatus Poribacteria bacterium
TCTGTTGAATATGCCATAATAGACACATTCTATTACAAAATACAAAAAATGTCTTTTTAATTCTAATGGACACTATAAATGAGTTTAGGCAAAGATTTTACCAAAGCAGTTCGGAAAATATTCCGTGAGACTTGGAATACCCGAAAGGGCAGAAAAGTCCCTGAGCCAAAAGAGTTAGGGTTAGGCAATAACGCCGTAGAGTTAGACGGAACCATTCTTTATGCGGACCTTGACGATTCTACAAACCTCGTGGATTCCTACAAATCGAAATTCGCAGCTAAGATATATAAGGCATATCTCAGTTGTGCTGCTAAAATCATACGGTCTGAGGATGGTATCATCACTTCTTACGACGGCGATCGTATCATGGCAGTGTATATCGGAGACGAAAAAGACACGCGTGCCGCCCGTTCAGCACTAAAAATAAATTACACAGTTACCGAAATTATCAATCCTATTCTAAAGAAACGCCATCCCAAAACGAAGTACCGTGTTAAACAGGTTGTGGGTATTGATACCAGCAAACTATTCGTAGCGCGCACTGGAATACGAAAATCAAATGACCTTGTTTGGGTTGGACGTGCAGCTAATTACGCAGCGAAATTGTGTTTGGGCTCATCACGGCACCCTTCACGCCTGACTAAAGCGGTATACGATAAATTGAGTGATTCAGTTAAGTATGTGGATGATGATAAAAGAACACCCATGTGGAAAAAGGCTACATGGAATAATATGATAATTTATCGTTCGACTTGTATTTGGCCAATATAAGTAAGCTACGTCATCACCCGACTGAAGCGATTAGAAAACTGTCTGACTCACCATCACATTGGAGGATACGTCCCCTTCAATCCGCGTAACCCACACCATCCGTATAATCAGCGATTCTGACAAGCACTCATCTATGGTGTTCACACCTCAGACAGGATCCATAATTTTGCCTCGCTCGAAGAAATATTGTTTGGCTCAAGGGGGCCTTCGCTAGCACAATCTACGGAGAAACAAGTTTGGCTCTTTTCCCTGGAACATAGTAAATCTTAAATGAACCTGCGGCAAGGAGGTGCGTTTAAGAATATTTTCTGTCTTGCCCTATAAGATCGTTTTTTAGACAAAACCCCTGAAAGCGAATCAAGGAGATTTGTTTGATGACTACGAAAAATAAACAAGATCACCCACTTATTAATGAGGAATCCATCGCCGTTTTGGTGCCTGGTATGTTGATGTCTGCCAAAGCCCTTATTGAATTCGGTAGTTCCGAATGGAAAAAGGAGGATCCAGAGGCACTTGTTCCTGGTACTATAACTTCTTCCATTATTATTAGTGGTCATTGTGCCGAATTGTTGCTGAAATACAAAATAAAACGAGAAGGTCGTACATTTAAGAATACCCACGACCTTTACAATTTGTACAGAAAATTGAAGATGGAGTCTAAAGAAAAAATACAAAAGGAATTTGACAAACTGAAGTCAGCATCTGAAATAGCACTGGGTGAGGGTTGGGATAGTACTGAAGCCATATTTCAGAAAGCGCGCAACGCTTCAGTGAACTGGCGTTTTGTGAACAAGAAGTCACTCACCTGCGACCACCGTGCGCTTTATATCGCAGCTGTGAGTGTATATAAAACTACTCCCTTCGCAAGTAAGACATATTCACGACAAGAGGTAAAGGATCCAGCACTTAAAGCCAGCGTTTTCGGCGGATTGGGCAGAACTACTCGGTAGATGATATGGTGTTTTCCAAAGATGGACTTAAGGTGAGAACTACACCGTGTAAGCGGGTATGTGAACTACTACCCCGCTGGAGTGTAAGAAGGTTTTGAATCTCTCAGCGTCATCCACGTAATCCGTGATAATCTGCGATTCAGACTCCTTCACAAAATCGAGATTGACAAACGGGGTACGTACATGGTATGATTTAATAACAGAACGTGAGTTTGAAAAAAGTTTTCACCCGAAGCGTCCTCTGTCAGTCTTGGCAAAAAACGGCACAAACTAACAGTTTATGCTACAATAATCCACCTTTTTTACAGATGAAAAGTGATTAAAGCGAACTCACATTTTATTATCAAACTCACGTTAACAGAGGAAATTCACATTGTGGGGAAAGAAACGAAGCGAAGTGTCTGAATCGGGGACTGCCCAGAAGATACAGCCTGCAAGGATTTAAAGGGTGCCAAAAATGCAAAAATACGATGTCGCATTGTCATTTGCCGGAGAAGATCGACAATATGCCAAGGCATTATCAGCTCTTCTTGAAGCGGGTGGATATAAACCCTTTTACGACGAAAATGAGTTATCTGATCTTTGGGGAAAGAACCTCTATGATTACCTATCATCGGTTTACAAAGACCGAGCGCGTTATTGTGTGATGTTTCTGTCTAAGCACTACGAGCGAAAGTTATGGACCAACCATGAACGCCAGCTTGCACAAGCCAAGGCATTTCAAGAAAACCGTGAGTACATTTTGCCAGTTCGCCTCGACGATACAGAGATTCCGGGCATTCCTCCCACAGTCGGGTATCTGGATTTACGTTCAATGACTATTGAAGAAGTGTATGAGGCTTTAGATAAGAAGTTATCGGGTACAATACCAAAAACCGCTGCAACGGATCGAATTACTTCCAGTGTCGCTGAGAAAGACACAACTGAATATGTCTTGTTAATTTCTGAAGATCGAAAGTCGTATTTCATTCCAGTTCAAAATGCACGTTGGGATTCAACAGAAATTTCGCTTGAACTGCTTCCAGAATCCCCTGAAGAAACTGCTTTTCTCCGCACATTAAGAAGGCATATCAATGATACATTTGCAAGGGATGTTCACATTGCACTTGCGCTCAGAGAAGATGCCGCGTGGGTAAAACCCCAGGAAATTGTAGAAACTGCATCCGGTTCTCAAATCGTTTGGAAAGTTGTTTTCAAAGAAGAAAGACACAGACAAAATGCGAATCCCCTTGGTGAAATGACATTTGGCAGTCTTTCACCAGACACGATGGCTGAAATGCGTGCAAGGCGCATCCTGCTTGACGAGAAATTAGGCGACCTCCCACCAGATTTCCAGAACCGAACAGGCCCCACGGGTTTATTCAATGAAGTTACATTGGAAATGTTTATTCGTGGAGGGAACGGATTTCAAATTTCTGCCTCACCCATCCCATCCTTATATCGCTTTATCGGGAAAAGCCAAAGTCAATTTGAGAAGTTTGCCCGTTTAACATCTATTCTTTACCTGAAACTTTCAAATACAGTTGAGGAGATACTTCAATTTGATTTGAAACTTTTGAATTCTGAACAAGTAGAAGTCAAATTTAAAGGACGGCGACACAAACGGTTTATGAACGTTGAACCCCATACCTTTGAAGTTAATGGCACTTGCCAACTCTCTGAATAACCCGCCTTTTGAAAACTCAAGATGTCCCGCTGTTATAGTGGGATATTGATCCGAACCCACTGATCCGTTTCATCTAAATTCAAACAAAAGCAAAACCTGAACGGGAACAAATAATCATTTTGGAAGATAAAAATAACATCACTGCTAAAACCATAAACGAGTTTATAGAATGGGCGGCACAATTTAGCGATGGACAAAATAGAGGCATCCGCTTATCGTCGCCTCCGAGAAATCGACAGAAACGATCCAAAAAAGTTGATAAAAATCAACAAGGATTTGATAGAAAAAGCACGAAGTCTGGGACACGACCAGAGAGATGGCAGACAACTTCCTGATCTTGAACTACTGGCAGAACTTCAGCATTTCGGCGCAGCCACCTGTCTAATAGACTTCACGCGTAGTGCATTGGTCGCGCTCTGGTTCGCCTGTCAGCAAGGATCCCAAAGAGAAGCAAATGGTAAAGTATTCGCTGTCCGACACGATGATATGGTCCGTTTGAAAACGGTGAATCCCGAATTGATAAAAGAAGATATTGACTATTTTCTCGAACCGGACAAAAACGGTAGATATCCCCTCTATCAATGGCAACCCAAACTCCAGAACAATCGCATTATCGCCCAACAGTCTGTCTTTGTATTTAGTGGGGCCCAAATTGAAGCAGGGGCTGAATGTGTCATTGATAAAAATAGCAAGCAAAACATCCTAATCGCTCTGGATAAAATATCAGGTATCACCGAAGCTAATATTTATCCAGATTTCGATGGATTCGCTCGCTTACATGCCCACAACAAATCTTACATTGAACCCGATGCCCAAGACTATCTGCAACGCGGTATTGAAACTCACCAAAATGATAATTTAGATGATGCCATTGAGTACTACACTGAAGTTATACGATTAGATCCAGCGGATACCTCTGTTGTTTCCATGGCTTACTACAATCGTGGTGTTGCGTATGACGGAAAAAATGAGGTTGACCTTGCCATCCGAGACTATAACCAAACTATACAACTCAATCCAAATTCCGCCGATGCCTATAACAATCGTGGTTACGCTTACCGTCAAAAAGGCGAAATTGAACGCGCTATTGAAGATTATGACCGAGCTATACAGATCAAAGCAGATAACGTTCTG
This sequence comes from Candidatus Poribacteria bacterium, assembly GCA_021295715.1. Lineage (NCBI taxonomy): Bacteria > Candidatus Poribacteria > Candidatus Poribacteria bacterium. The sequence goes on from JAGWBV010000010.1 coordinate 4,522, forward strand.
TTTTACAACAATCGCGCTATCGCACTATTACACCTCAAAGAGTGGGAAAAAGCCAAATCGGACTTGACGATTGCCCGAAACATGGGAGTAGATATCATTACTTTATTTCGTAACACTTACGCGAGCGTTACAGATTTTGAGCAGAGATATGATATTCAAATGCCAGCGGACCTCGTTGCACTCCTAACTCCCGCGCAGGTATAGCAGTAAAACAAAACGCAATAAGTAGTTTTGGACTTATGGGTGTGCAATAGACACGAGAAGCTGGCTACACTAAAAAGTGGCATCGCTTGTTCGCGGGGGCAGCACACCTTACATAATTAAGGTTTTGAATCCTATATCAAATTAGAAGGAGACGATAATAATGACATTCTTTATACCAACAAAGTCATTAGGAGATCAGGAAATCACTCATCATTTTGTAGACCTTGAAAAGGCTCAACGAATTTACGCGTCAACAACAGCCACACTTGAGGAATCATACCGACAAAAAGGAAGTCACTGCATAGTGACAGAAATGTCTCCTAATAACAAAGATTCATCCATATATTCATACGGATCACAACGAGAATGTGAAAATGAAATAAAAAACTTAACCAAAAAACTAAAAAGACGTAATAAGATGCGGCACATTATTGCCCCAGGCGTGTTTATATTCTTAGGCTTAGTTTTAGGTGTTGCCATAAGTTTAATACCAACCATTATACAATAAGTAATTTGGCGCTTAACATAGATTTTTCGAGTCCAAAACTACTTATTGTGAAAAACAAAAATCCCTCCTCTTAGCAGATAACTTGATCAGGACTTACGACTGGACAAGTTAGCAAACTGCTTACACCGACAGTCCCAAATCCTGAATGGGAAAGAAGATGAACAAATCAAGAGTTTTCGCAGACTTCCACAACGCAGACGTAAAAGGTCGGGTGCGGTTGAACTGCGCTGGGACAGCAGCAGATCTCGAACGTCAGGGCATTGTGCTGCAAGAGGGACAATCCCTTATCATCTATAGCGAAGAGTTGGAGGTTGAGGGTGTTGCTCACTACTCAGAAGCAGAAAAATTGTGGACCGCGGTGATTGATTGGAATGCCATTCGAGAAGTAGAACCTGAAGTGGCAACGTTAATTCAGACCAAAAATTAGCAAAGTTAAGACAAGGTTTGTTGCTCAAATTCGGCAGGTGTTAAATACCGTAACGCCGAATGTGGCGTTTCTGGTGATACACCTATGTCATAAAAGGACCGATGCGTTCTCTCGCCTCGGTTATATCTTCATACACATTGAGGTGGACTTCCTCCTCCTTCGCAACATTTCGCTATATTTCGCAGCATTTCGCTATATTTCGCAAGAAGGAATACGAAAACGTTGCCGACTTTGAGCAGAAACATAACGTTAAACTACCAAACGAGATTGCCGCACTGCTAATTTCCCTGCGGTCATAGTAGAAAAACAAAAAACTGTCCTCTTAGTGGCTCACCTGATGTTACAGAGGGTCAATCCGCGAAATCCGTGTAATCCGCATAATCCACGATTCCGACTGCTTCATAAATTGAAATTGACAAACGGCCACATACATGCTATGATTTAACATGAAAGAGAATTCATATCGTGGAGAACAGCGTTTGAACACACAAGAAACCGAACTGAACGGGATTTTAGAGATAATCGGTAGGATAGCAGAAACAACCGCCGATGGTGATTTCATCTATCGCGGCGAACCGCAACACTATGAAGAAGTTTCCTCAAGTCTGTGGCGTGAATGTCGGGAAGAGATTGGGACAGAGGAATTTGATATAGAAGCCATCCAAGAGCGAATGCTCGAAGCAGCGAAAGACTATACCCACGAAACAGATCCTTTTGAAATCCTGACCGAACTTCAACATCACGGTGGTCATACCAATCTTATAGACTTTACAACCGACAACCATATAGCCCTTTTCTTCGCATGTGACGGCTTCCTTGACCAACCCGGCAGGATAATTTTATTTCAAAGAACGGAAGAGATAAATGAAGAGTACAAAATTAGGGAACCACAGAATCCAAGAAACCGCGTCATAGCCCAGAAAAGCATATTCGTGCGACCTCCCAAAGGTTTCCTTGAGTCAGAGCCGTACGATGTAATTCACATTCCTCAATTGCTTAAAGAGCCGATATTAGATCATTTGCAAAAACAGCACGGTATCTCAACACAGACCGTCTACAACGATCTTCACGGGTTTATCAGAGACCAGAACACCCACCTGAAAGAATGCATAGAAGTTTACGATGCCGAAACGCAGCAGAGGGAAGATGACTTTCAGCTTGAATCGTCTCAAATCAATAAGGAGAGGGAGACATAAAACATGCAGACTCAAGCAGAACAGACCCCTTACGATATCACCATTGAGCGCTTTAACAAAGCGATTGAACGAAGACCTACTTTTGCCCAAGGCTATAACTATCGAGGTATTGCCTATGGTAATATAGGCGAAATTGACCGCGCCATTGAAGACTTTAACACGGCTATTAGACGCAAAGAAAACTACGCCGAGGCATACAGCAATCGAGGGGCAGCTTACCGCATCAAAGGTGACTATGATCGCGCATTTGAAGATTGCAATATAGCGATAAGACTTGACCCAAATTTACCAGAAGCATACAACAATCGCGGAATAGCGTATAAACTCACAGGTGAAATAGATCGGGCTATTGAAGACTATAACACAGCAATAGAACTTGACCCCAGTTTTGCTTATGCCTACTACAACCGTGGTATTGTTTACTATGAAAAACAAGAATTTGATCTCGCCATCAAAGATTATACCAAAGCCATAGAACTGAGACCAAACCTCGTCCATCCCTATAACAATCGTGGTAATGTTTACAGGAAAAAAGGCGAGTATGAACGTGCCATCAAAGATTATGACGCGGCGATAGAGCGTAACACTGATTTGGCAGAGCCATACTACAATCGGGGTATGGTATTCTTACGCTTGAAAAAATGGGAAAAAGCCAAAGAAGATTTGACAACTGCCAGAGACAAGCAGGAAAATATCATCATTGAACAGTTTCGCAAAGAATACGAAAACGTTGCCGCCCTTGAGCAGAAACATGAGATTAAACTACCGGAAGACATCGCCGCACTGCTAACTTCCCCGTAAGAATAACAGTAAAGCGATTTATCGCTGATTCGCAAAATGTTACACTTTCTGCCAAATTATTTTTTGTTCGTACAGAAGAATCGAATAAAAAAATGCGTCTAAACCCACGCACACATTGGATTCTCAGACAAGTTTAGCAAGTTCCCCAAAACACAAAAAAGTTACCAAATCGTAACTTTTTAGCAAATTAGTTTAAAATAAATTAACATTTGTTATCCATAAAAACTGATTGAAAACCGAGTCTGAAGTTTCAGTGTAAGCATTTCAAATACCTCCTATCAAAACCATTCAAAAATCCAGCCATTTCTATATTCACGAACTTTTGAAAACCTACCCTTTTTCAGATTTTACTCTGAATACTCTGAAACTCGCCACATTTTCTTATCCTTATGTTTGAGTCGTGTCACCGAGATCGCGACCTGATTGACTGCTAACGACTGAATCCTTCTGAACAAAAATCTTGAAAAAAGTATCCAAATATGAGATAATGTATTTTGGAATTAAAATACCTTTACAGGGCGAAACTTACAGGTTTCCCATTTTACACAAGCAAAGGAGAAAACACGCAAGATGCCACTGAACAGGAAAATACGTTACGGCATGGTAGGAGGTGGACCGGATGCCTTCATCGGTGCTGTCCATCGTAAAGCCGCTGCACTTGATGGAGAAATCGATCTCGTTGCTGGGGCGTTCTCATCATCACCCGAAAAATCCCGACAGCAAGGTGCTGAACTCTTCCTCGATCCGAGTCGGGTCTATGGATCTTACAAAGAGATGGCAGAGAAAGAGAGCCAACTTCCCGATGGCGAACGCATTGATTTCGTCTCAATCGTAACACCGAATCACGTCCATTTTGATGTCGCCAAAACCTTTATTGAATCCGGGTTTCACGTCGTCTGTGATAAGCCGATGACTACAACGGTTGCCGATGCTGAAACGTTATGCAGCCTCGTCAAAGAACACGATGTCGTTTTCGCACTCACGCACAACTACACAGGCTATCCGATGGTGAAGCAGGCACGTGAACTCGTGAAAGCGGGGAAACTCGGAACGCTCCGTAAGATCGTCGTTGAATACCCGCAAGGTTGGCTCGCTACATTCTTAGAGGACGAAGGCGCGAAACAAGCCGTCTGGCGCACGGATCCGAACCAAGCGGGTGCATCCTCATGTATCGGAGACATCGGTTCCCACGCTGAGAACTTGGCACACTATATCACCGGACTCGACATCGAAGAAATTTGTGCCGACATGACCACTTTCGTAGAGGGACGCTTATTAGAAGACGATGGAAACCTGCTCGTGCATTATGAAAACGGTGTCCGTGGTGTGCTTTATGCATCGCAAATTTCGGTAGGTGAAGAGAACAATCTGCGTATCCGTGTCTACGGCACCGACGCGTCGCTGGAATGGCAACAAGAAAATCCGAACTATCTCTACGTCCGCTTCCCCGACGGTCCCGAACAGGTTTATAAACGCGGCAACGATTATCTGTCAGAAGTCGTGCAACACAATTCGCGGATACCGTTCGGACACCCAGAAGCTTTTATTGAAGCATTCGCAAATATCTATGTAAACGCAGCGCGGACAATCGCAGCGAAAATCGCAGGGGAAACCCCAACTGAGTTTGATACAGATTTTCCAACCGTCCAAGATGGCGCACGCGGCGTGCACTTCATTAATGCAGCTGTAGATAGTGGTAAACAACGCGCGTGGATCGATGCAAGGTATACGCCACCGGCATAATCCTTTCGTAAGATGACATAGGACAAAATGCTCGTGTATTCAGGCATCACAAGAAATGGGAGGGATACTGATGAACACCTATAAAGAAGGGACGCATATCCCTTATGCCCCTACAGAGGCGGATGAACTTTATCCTGACTCAGATGGAAAACCTATAGCGGTTTCGGAAACTGTCAGAGGACGAAGTTGCTATCCTCTGAAACATCCTTCTATTTTTAGAATTTACGACAATCAATGGACTACTATCAAGGAGACACACTATGGCAAGACCTGTAACACTCTTTACAGGCCAATGGGCAGACTTAACATTAGAGGAATTAGCAGAAAAAGCAAGTGGTTGGGGCTATGATGGCTTAGAACTCGCCTGCTGGGGCGACCATTTTGAGGTTGACAAGGCACTCGCAGACGATAGCTACTGCCAAGGCAGGCACGATCTACTCGCAAGATACGGACTCAAAGTTTGGTCAATCAGCAATCACCTTGTCGGACAGGCAGTCTGTGATAATATTGACAGCCGACATCAAGGTATCTTGTCGGAGGCTATCTGGGGCGATGGAGACCCCGCAGGTGTTCAGGAACGTGCCGCCGAAGAGATGAAAAACACCGCGCGTGCAGCCGCGAAACTCGGTGTAAGTGTCGTCAATGGGTTCACCGGTAGCTCGATATGGCATCTACTTTACTCTTTTCCTCCGAACGACCCAGCACAAATTGATGCCGGTTTTGAAGATTTTGCCAACCGCTGGAACCCGATCTTTGATGTCTTTGATGAGGTCGGTGTCAAATTTGGGCTCGAAGTTCATCCCACCGAAATTGCTTTTGACATCGTCACTGCGGAACGTGCGATAGAAGCGGTCAACGGCAGAGAAGCGTTCGGATTTAACTACGACCCAAGCCATCTCGGCTATCAAGGCGTCGACTATGTAGCATTCCTTGAACGACTGAGTCATCGGATTTATCACGTCCACATGAAAGATGTCTGGTGGGCAGACACACCCCGCTTGTCGGGGGTATTTGGTGGACATCTGAACTTCGGGGATGCCCGGAGAAATTGGGACTTCCGTTCCATCGGTCGCGGTAACGTTAACTTTGAAGAAATTATCCGTGCCCTCAACCACATGGAGTATGACGGTCCACTCTCTATTGAGTGGGAAGACAGTGGCATGGACAGAGAACACGGCGCACGCGAATCGTGTGCGGCTGTCAAGGGTTATGACTTTGAACCCTCTGCTGTCGCCTTTGATGCCGCGTTTGAGGAATAAGAAGTTCAATGATGGGTCTGGCGGGGCACCATCCCCGCCAGACCTAATAAAAACTGCAGTGCTCCTTAGGTCGGGTAGAGCGGTTAATGACCAAGCCCCGTTAGTCTATCAGTGATCCCTGCTGTTCAGTGACACATTCATGGAAAATAGACGTAGCAAAACCCAACAAACTAACGCTGCGCGTGCGAGAATACGCAGCATTTCCAATCTAAATGCTTATGTCGAATCTACGTTAAATTAGCACCAAAAACTTAGTCTGAAACGAAGTCGAAGGGTTTTTGCTTGGACATTTCCCCTAGATCTACGATAAGGAACGTGATCCCCGAAAGCACGCTAACCGAACCGCAAGGAAAATTTAAAAAATGGCGAAAGGGACAATTCACCCACCTGAATCTCGATCCTTTATCGATCAACGCACGGGAACACAGATCCGGCAGGTGACGACTGCGTCCGCGCTGCACCACCATCCATTCTTCATTATACCTGCGTATGACGACGCAATGCAGCGGCTGATATTTGTCTCACATCGAACCGGAACACCACAAATATTCGCAGAAGAAAGAAGCACGGGTGAACTTCGCCAATTAACAGACAGACCTGACATCTCGGAATGGTCGGTGCATCCCTCGCATGATGGAAAAGCCGTCTACTTCACAGCAGGGACAAGCGGATGGAAAGTAGATTTAGAGACGCTTGAGGCACACGAACTCGTCAATCTCGCCGCAACCGCGATGCAAGATGAAGGTATGGTCGCCGCCGCTATGGGCACGACCACTTTGAGTCACGATAACCGATGGTGGGCTGTGAGATTCCAGATCGGTAAAGAATCCGCACTTGCTATTATCGATACAGACACCGGCGAACACGACATCATCTTACGGAGAGATAGTATCGGGCACCTTCAATTCTGTCCGGACGACTCCAACCTACTTTACTATGCGGGTCCCTTGACGGATCGGGTATGGGTAATCCATCGCGACGGAAGCGGTAATCGTCGTCTCTATGCTCAGAACCTTGAGAAAAATGAATGGATCACACATGAAACATGGATTCCCGGGACGCGTGAACTTGCTTTCGTCGACTGGCCCCGCGGTGTGAGATGTGTCAACGCCGATACCGGAATAGTCCGACAAGTGGCAACGTTCAACGCGTGGCATGCTATAAGCAACCCTACAGGAACATTTATGGTAGCAGATACGAACTTCCCCGATATCGGTATCCAAATTTTTAATTCACGGGACGGTATCGGTGAACCACAGACGTTATGCTATCCTAACGCCTCATCTCTTGGCGAACATTGGAGTCGTCCCTTTCCGTATGCCGCCGGTCCTATTCAGGTTTACGCCCCACAGCATACACACCCACATCCATCTTTCAGTCCGGACGGCAAGCACGTTGTATTCACATCAGATCGCAGTGGATATGCCCAAATCTACGAGGCAACTCTTGAAGACACACAAAAATAAATAAACATAGGAAACTGCTTTTCAGTTTCCCACATTGCAACGGAAAACACACACGGAATTTGTAGCAACACTTACAAGAATGTAAAGCAAAAACAAATTATGCTATAATTGGTATAATTTCCATAAAAGGAGAAAGAAATGCCAGTCATCATACCGCGCCTCGTTGTTGAGGTGTTCCAACATACAAACTTCCGGGGCAGAATGGGATATGTTGTAGAGCCCGTTTCTTTTACGCGAGACATCGGATTTCAAGACAATATTTCTTCTGTTCGCGTCTACAAGGGTCCGAACTTCTCGTCGAATCCGAATTACAAAGTTATCCTTTACCAGCATCGTAACTTCCGCGGTAAAAAGTTGGCTCTCGGACCAGGGTTTTACCCGAACTTGCATGACACTGCTTACAACTTCGCCGACAGAATCTCATCAATCAATTTCGGTTCCACACTGGAAGTGGTTGGACCGGAGTGGGGCACTATCCCGCTGATTGTAGACTGTTACGAGCACGTCGAATTCCGAGGTAGAAAAATTACTATCCTGCGCGACATCGCCAACCTACGGGACGCGCAAGGCGGAACTTGGTTTGAAGACCGAATTTCGTCTATCCGTATCTTCAAAGGACCAGACTTCCCACCACATGGTGCGGAGGTTGTCTTTTACGAACACCCTGACTTTGAGGGCATGCCCCTACCCATACGCATGGAACCTTCGGAGTATAAGAAGGAGTTGCCGAACCTCCATTTATTACCTCAAAACTTCGGGGATTCTATCTCCGCTGTGAAGATTGAGGGATGGGCATCTTCCGGTGAGTTCACAGAGATGGTATTTGAAGATGAGTTCATCGGAAACCGTATGCGTCCAGAATGGCGATGGGACGACCCGAAAGGCGGCGGCTCCTGGGCAGAACGTCAAGGCTATCTGGAAATGCGGACTGAACCCGGGCAAGACCTCTGGCACGGTCCTGACGGTAGAAGCGGCGATATGAGTGCACCACGGCTCCTTATGGAAGTCCCTGGAGATTTCGCTATTGAAACCCGCATGCGTATCTCTCCACAACTCAAGGAACACGGCGGCTTATTAGTATGGAAAAATCCCAACAGATTCCTTCGACTTGAGAAAACCTCGGGACCGCATGCCTTTAGAGGTGATGTCCGATTTGAACGGCATGTCGGACGCTCATTTAACTTACGCGGACGCAGCAGTGGGGTCAGAAATGTCCGAGAACTCTTTTTACGTATAGAACGTAGAGGAAACCAATTCTCTTCTTTTGCCAGTAGTGACGGCATCCAATGGAAAAGCTGCGGACAAACGAACGTTGGCATGGGAAATTCGGTCCATGTCGGGGTACACGCCTTGTGCCCAGGGAATATACCGCCAACCTTAACCCGTTTCGATTTCTTCCGAGTGTTCAAACGGAGAAGCGAGGTTGCCGAATATCGTCCTATTGTTGCTGAACAACACGGTCAGATGTCTGACGAGGAACGTGAACGTCAAATCGCGGATCGGCGCGAACGTGCCATGCGCGATCTGTCCTAAATAGCCATCACCATGCTTCGCAGTGAAAACAATCAGCAATCAGTTTATAGCAAGTGAAAACATCAGCGATGACGACAACGATCTATCAATTACCGATAACCAATATAAGGAGGGAACGGATCATGCGTCTACAGAACAGCACCCGTTTTCAGAGCAAATATTTTGTGGAAAATTCGCGGTTCTTTACAGTCTTTGCGAATGCCAAAAGCGCGTTCGCCCTTCTCCTTCTCGTGTTCCTTGTATGGAACGGACAGCCCGCCGACGCAATCGTCGGTGCGGTTGAAGACGGTTTAATCGCTTACTGGTCCTTCGACAAAGACACAGTAAAAATTAAAACCGAGGCGGTAGATCTCTTGTCAGGACTCGCTGCCGCTGTCCATGGGGATCCCGAACTCGCACCTGCTGGCGACTGTAAAGTCGGGGAGTGCGTCCTTTTTGATGGCAGTGTTGACCGCCTCCTCGTTGAAGATTCAAATCCAGCGACAATCGACCGTGATTGGGAAGAAATCACTCTGGAATGTTGGGTCTATATCAACGCATTAGATGACAGTTGGAACCGGATCATCTCGCTTGACGATATGCCAACGAACAGTGCAGTCGCGAGCCTTTATTATGACGATGACGATAACCAACACGGTTTCTTCATCAGAGCCGGAGGTCAATCAACGGTGGCAGCACAGGATAATGTCCTGGAAGACATCCCACTTGAAGAGTGGTTGCACCTTGTAGGCACCTATGATGGCGCAACGGTTCACTATTATGTGAACGGAAAACAGGAGAAAAAATACGCCATGAAGGGTGGGACAATTGAAAAAGGAGGACTTCTTCTCGGCATTGGGGATCGGTCAGATGGATGCGATTGCGACACAATCCAAGGGTACATTGACGAATTCCGAATTTACGATCGCGTCCTGAGTGCAGCAGAGGTACAGAACAACATGAAAGCCACAGGACTCGATGTCAGTCCTTCCACGAGCCATCTGAGCGTTACGTGGGGACATATCAAAGCAAGACGGAGATAATCCTTTTAATTTCCCTTGCGGTTAAACAACGTGGGATTGACAATTGACGTTCCTTTCTCAAACCCGTCTTCCACTACGTTACGGACTACGTGCTCTGTTTTTTATGGCAATTGGAAGCCTGCGCGTAACGATGTGGAGCGCAGCCCAGGAGGCGATAAATTAAAAATGGAAACGATTGGAGTTGGCGTTATCGGATGCGGCGGCATGGGCAGAAGTCTTGCCACCAGTGCACACGCTGTTGAAGGAATAGAGGTTATCTCTGTCAGTGATGTTCAGGAAGCACTGGCTGAAAAACTTGCCACAGACCTTGGGACGTCCTACACACTCAATTACCACGACTTACTCGCCGATGATCGGATTCGTGCGGTCCTCATCGCGTCTCCACCGTTTATGCACTCACAAATGGCTGTCGATGCGGCAAACGCAGGCAAACACGTATTTTCGGAAAAACCGATGGCTCCCACGTTAGAGGCGTGCGACGCGATGATTACCGCTGCTGAGGAAAACGGGGTCAAACTTACCATCGGTTTGGTGTGTCGTTACCACGCGACGCATGCCACCGTTCGAGAAATTGTGCAGAGCGGAGAACTCGGTGCCCCTGCTTGTATGAAGGTGCATCGCATCGGCGGACCGTGGCGTAGTGGATACAGTCACACGCCATGGCGATTGGAACGTGCGAAGTCCGGTGGGAGTCTCATGGAAATCAACGCCCATGAAGTCGATTTTATGCGTTGGACCTGCGGCGATGTCTCAACTGTCTACGCCACCGGTGGACAATACGGACCCGATAAAAGCGACTATCCAGATGTCGTGCTTGCTTCCTTGCAGTTTGCGAACGGAGCGGTCGGTTTGCTTCACTCCAGTCATGTCTCCGCTGTCGGTGGGTATGGCGGACGCGTCGATTGTGAAGGCGGTTCTATCTATTTTCCACAGATCTGGGGTGGCGATGCCGCTATCGAGATTAAACCTTTTGAGGGTAAAGGACGACAGATTAAAATAGCAGACATTGAAGTGCCACCGCCGGTTCAAGAAGAGATTCGCGTCTTTATAGACGCAATTCGCAACGATACACAACCACCTATCACAGGTTTAGACGGTCGTGCCGCCGCTGAAATCGCATTAGCTGCATACCAATCTGTTGAAAGCGGGCAACCGGTTCCGTTACCCCTTTAATGGCAGATGGAGATAAATGTCGATGCTCTGGGCGGAATCCGCAGAAATACCCAAGCGACACCTACTTCACCAAACCGCAGCTTTTTTACCTATTAAGTTTTCGCGCACGCTCCATTACATTACGCGCGGGTTTCCGGTGATGTAGGTACCGGGTTTGAAAATCTGTACAATTTGGAAGATGACATAGCCTGCAACAACGGCGCAGGCGGATTTAAGAAATGCACACAGTAATCTAAACAACCGTTATTTAACCGCAAGGAAAAATTAAAAGATGAAAATTTCAGTCTGGGATGGCGGACTTTCTGATAGCTATCTCAAACAGGTTACACAACTCGGTGCAGACTGTATCGACTTTGGAGGTGGTAACGCCTTTCCGGGAGTTGAAGAGCAGGGTTACCCCGACTTGGACGAAGTCCTGAAAATTAAGAAGCAGATCCGTTCTTGGGGACTCGACATCAACCGTGTGACACTTCCGAACATCACAGAAAAGTTTATGCAAGGTCAACCTGATGGTGAAAAGGAATTAGAGAACACGTGTAACGCCCTCCGAGTCTTTGCGGAAGCAGGGGTGCCTATTGCGCGCCAAAGATTTTGGGGCGATACGTTCGACTATCTAATGACGCGCTATTCATCCGTCCATCGGGGTGGCTACACCTCCCGCGGTGAAAGCCGTGCCGCAACCGAAAATCCACCACCTACACCGACGATGGAAGCTCTCGACGAATGGTGGAAACGCTTTACCGAAGTCTACGGAGCACTCGTCCCTATCGCCGATGAATGCGATATTAAACTCGCCATCCATCCTTCAGATGTGCCAAACCCGGATACACCGCTCGGTAGTCTCGGTTTCCACCGTGTCACGGATACCTTTCCGAGCAGAAACGTTGGGTATCTCTATTGTTGCGGCACTCGGGCGGAAGCCGGTGGTAGTGCGATTGTTCTTGACGAAATCAACAATTACGGGCGTAAAGGGCGTATCTTCATGGTTCACCTACGGAACGTCCGCGGTAGCCTCGCAACAGCCGGAGCGTTTGAGGAAGTCTTGCTTGACGATGGCGATATGAACGCTTTCAAAATCGTCCGTGAACTCCAAAAGGTCGGATTCGACGGATGCATCAATGCTGACCATATTCCGAAATTAGAAGGCGATGTTGGATTAGCGTATTCCGTCGGTTACATTAAGGCACTCTTCGCGGCATTGGCAGCATAACTCTAATGGGCATGTGTACACTTTAGACCCCTTGACCCCTCAAAATCAGGATAAGTGGGATGCCACCCTTCGGCAATGTCCGGATACGACTGCCTTTCAAAGTCTCGCGTGGCGGGATGCATTAGCAAGCGCATTCAGCCAGCTCACTCCAACTTACCTACTCATCAATCAAGATGACTCAGTAATAGGTGGGCTGCCTGCCTTCGTTTTTCAACCGATACCGGGCATCCGTCTGTGGCACTCAATGCCGTGGAATCTATTTGGGGGTGTACACCTTATCGAATCAGGGCAAATTAACGCTGAAACCCTGATAAGCTCCATCGAAGATGCAGCAACGGCAAAGGGATGGTGTGAAATTCGTTGGACACTCACACCTAATCAGGCCATGACCGATGCTGAGCTTTTCGCTGAAATGGGTTATGAACGAACAGACTACTTCACACACCTATTGAACACAAACGCGGGTGTTGAATCCCTCTGGCACGCCTATAATAAACGCGTAAGGGGAGCGGTCCGAAAGGCAGAGAAATCGGGTGTGACAGTCACGGACACAGATAGTGAAGTGGCTTTATCCACCTTTTACGACATGTATCTTATGACAGTCAAACGGTTAGGTGGCACCCCAAAACCGCGTGCGTTTATGGAGACGCTTCTGGAGCGGAAAATCGCCAAACTTGCCATCGCTACATATAACGGTACGATTATCGCAGGACTGCTCTATCTACTTTTCAATAAGACAGTAACGCTGTGGTGTGAAGCATCTGTGCCAGCATTCTTGAAATACCGCCCTAATAACGCGATTTTTCACCACATTATCACACAAGCATGTCGTGAACAATGCGAATGGGTTGATTTCGGGGCATCGCCACCAGAGAACACAGGGTTAATTGCACATAAGGAACAGTATCGCGCCGTCCGAACAGACTTTGCCAGTTACACAAAGGTCGTTTCGCCGCTGAAAAGGGCGTTGTGGACAAAGAGTGAGGACACACTTCGTCAAATTTATACCTGGATGCAGAGGAGTGGTTAACGGTTATCAGTTGTTAATTGTCGGTAACAAGAGGTTTCTGGCAACAATTCACCCTTTCTGGAATATTCCAAGTTTATGAAGATTGTTACAAAGTGCCTCTTTAACCGAAAACTGATGACCGAAAACTTTAACCATAAAAAATGGAAACTAATCGTAAACCCAATTTAATCTTCGTTTTCGGCGACCAGCATCGCCAATGTGATGTCGGATGCGCAGGCAACCCACAAGTCCAAACGCCTGCGATGGATCAACTCGCACAGGAAGGGATGTTTTTTCCCAATACCTACACGAACGTCCCGATATGTGTACCAGCGCGTGGCTGCCTGATGACAGGTAAATACCCGTTGAACCACAAAGCCGTTTCCAACGATCTACCGCTCCCTTTAACGGAAACCGGCATCGCGAAAGTCTTTAAAGAAGCGGACTATGCCACAGGTTATATCGGAAAATGGCACCTCGGCGGCATGCCGCGGGACAAGTTCATCACACCTGAGATGCGGTTCGGTTTTGACCATTGGATCGGGTGGAATTGTCATCACGATTACTTCAATGCGCCGTATCACGACTCCGATGGAAATCGATTCCAGATTGACGGATATGAACCAGAGTTCCAGACCGATAAAGCGATTGAATACTGCCGAGAGCATGCCGATGAGCCTTTTTGCCTCTATATGAGCTGGGGACCGCCACATAATCCGTATGAACACGTCCCAGAACGCTACAAAGCGATGTATCCACCAGATCAGATTCAGCTACGTCCGAACGCGGTGGATACCCCCGCAACACGAGAGGATCTCTCCGGCTACTACGCGCACATCACAGCTCTGGATGAGAATCTCGGACGTTTGATGACTGCGCTCGACGACATCGGTATCGCTGATGATACTATCCTTGTCTACACATCCGACCACGGCGATATGCTCGGTAGTCACGGACACACCAGAAAAGAACGTCCATGGGACGAATCCAGTCGTATTCCCTTTATGATGCGTTGGCCCCGCAGAATTCCGGCAGGTGTTACCCGCGACACCTTACTAAGCCTTGTCGATTTCATGCCGTCCATGCTGTCGCTGTGCGATTTGCCGATTCCAGAGGGTGTGGAGGGTATCGACCTTTCAGAAGCGATGCTCGGTAACACAATCGACGAACCACAATCCGTGCTGCTTGAAGTCCCCTTGCACGGCAGTGAAGGTTTCAACTTCGGTATCCGCGAATGGCGTGGTGTCCGCACGCATCGCTACACTTATGCCCGTCATTACGATGGAACAGGATGGCTCCTTTACGATAACGATAACGATCCGTATCAGTTGAACAATCTCATTGACGACGAGGACTCGCAAAACCTACGCGCAGAACTCGAAGCGGAACTCCAACAATGGCTAACCCATATAAACGATCCGTGTCTGTCCGGACTGGAACACATCCGGCAACTCGGCTTATCAGAATTGTGGAACATCAGCGAACAGCGGTTCGGCGGCAGAAATCCTCGTTGGGCATAATTTTAAACTAACGCAAGCGTTCGATCTGAGGGGTTTCAACTGTGACATTCCTCTTCGAATATCCGCAGTGCGCCGTTGTTGCACTGCCGCGTTTTTGATTCAAACTTATATAGTAAAGTCTGTAATTACTTTTACACCATCGTCCAGATACGTCGGGAATCGGAGTTCCCTCCTACAGTATTCGTGAAATACGGAGTGTTGTTTTCCAAAATGTAAACTGATTTTCAGGAACTACTATACCACAAAGATAACATAGGAGATAGCACCCTATGACTGATGAAGAAAAATTTCGATTCGACTTAACCGGATTCCTTGTTCGTCCTGCGATCCTTGAACGCGATGAAGTGGATGCAATCGTTGATCAGATCGACCGGATACATCACAACAAAGAATCCTTACCGCCGGAACACCGTGCCGTCCCGGGCGGTCCCGCGAGCGTCCTGATTGATCATCCCAAAGTTCTGGATGTCCTACATGAAATTATCGGACCCGAGATACGGTTAGAGCACAGCTACTCTGCTTGGCGCGAAAAAGGGCAGAGGCACGGTGAACTCCACGGTGGCGGACCACGACAGGCAGATCCGATCTTCGGGTATCGCGTCAACAATGGGCAGATTCACGCTGGAATGGTGCGAGTCGTCTTTGAACTCACAGATGTTTCTAAAAAAGATGGTGCGACGCACTTTATAGTTGGGAGTCACAAATCCAACTTCCCGATGCATCCTGACCACATGTCGTTAGAAGAAGGGAAGCGGAGTCCGTTTCTGATGACCTACGAATGCCCCGCTGGCAGTGCGATCTTCTTCACAGAGAACCTGTGTCACGCCGGTCCGGTGTGGCAACGGGAGACCCCGCGTGTAACAGTGCTAAACGCGTACGCGCATCTCGCAACACATTGGCACCGTCTACCGATTCCGCCTGAAGTTCTGTCCGCTTTACCGCGTGAAAAGCAAGCGTACTTCCGTGAACCGTGGGTTGCGGATTTCCGCACGCGCCCGGCAACGAGAAATACGATTGAGCGGTTCCTTAACAACGACGAAGCACCTGTGAATACCGATACCAAGCCGTGATTTAAAATGAAGATATGAAAAAGCGAGTACTCATTATCGGTTGGGATTGTGCCGCGCCTGAGCTTGTCTTTGACGCTTTTAAAGACGACATGCCCAATACACGCCGTTTGATGGAAGAAGGTATCTACGGCGAATTGAAAAGCACGATTCCCCCGATCACCGTCCCAGCGTGGATGTGCATGATGACCAGCCGTGATCCCGGTGAACTCGGTATCTACGGTTTCCGCAACCGTAAGGACTATTCTTACGATGCGATGACAATCGCCAACTCACACGCCATCAAAGTGCCAACGCTCTGGGATCTCTTAGGGCAAGTGCAGAAGAAATCGGTCGTTTTGGGAGTGCCACTCACCTATCCAGCAAAACCCTTTCCGGGATGGATGATTACCAGTTTCCTCACACCTACTCTCAACTCACAATGGACCTTCCCACGACGACTGACACGGGAAATCACACAAGTCGCCAGCGATTACATGATCGATATACCGAATTTTCGGACTGACCGACGCGCTGAACTGGAACAACAACTCCTCAAAATGACGGCTGAACGTTTCAAACTCGCGCGCTATCTGCTTGAGACAAAGGACTGGGACCTCTTTACAATGGTCGAAATGGGGTCAGATCGACTCCATCACGCATTTTGGCGATTTTGGGATACAACGCATCCGAAGTATGAACCGAACTCGCCGTTCTCAGAGACAATGCGGAACTACTATCGCGCCCTCGACACCGAACTCGGAGAAACATTAGCGTGTGTAGACGAGGACACCACGATCATGGTCGTCTCTGACCATGGTGCCAAACGGATGGACGGGGGTATCTGCGTCAATGAATGGCTTCGACAGCACGGTTATCTGACACTCAAAACCGAACCGAGTGAAATTACGCGATGGACACCGGATATGGTAGATTGGGACCAAACAAAGGCGTGGGGAGAGGGCGGTTACTATGCACGAATCTTCATAAATGTTGAAGGTAGAGAACCGCACGGAACTGTCAGTGCGCGAGATTACGAGGATATCCGTGGTGATTTGAAGGAACAACTCGAAGCAATCGTTGATGAGGAGGGACTTAACATCGGTACGCGCGTTTTTAAGCCCGAAGAGGTATACCGAGAATGCCGAAACATTGCTCCTGATCTCATCGTCTATTTCGGCGATCTCTTTTGGCGTTCAGTCGGAAGCGTCGGATACAACAGCATCTATACCTACGAGAACGATACCGGTCCCGATGACTGCAATCACGCAGAGATGGGAATTTACATCATAAAACGGAATGGACAGACAGATGGACACGCTTCCACGAAAAGTCTATACGATATTGCCCCGACAGTCCTAAATGAGTTCGGCATCAACATTCCAGAAGCAATGCAAGGGAAACCGATGTAGGAGCGAGGTTACCCTGTCGTCACGGCGTTAACAATCGCCTCTGCGACAACTTCCGCAGCGAGAATACCGACAGTATTTACACTACTTTTAGTGTGCAAGCCGGTTGCGAGAGCAAATAGCGTATCTCCATCGAACATCGTATGCGCCGGACGAATGGCGCGTGCCATCCCATCGTGTGCCATCTCCGCGACTCGGTGTACCTCAGCGGAAGAAAGTGTCGCATTTGTAGCCACAACACCGATAGTTGTGTTGGTTCCCTGCACTAAATTTGCTTCCAAGAGTCGTTCCGTGATGTCCACGAAATCACCGTTTTCCTTCCCACCGGCGAGAATCTCACCCGTCCTCGGATGCACAACATTTCCAAGTGCATTCACAACCACAATTGCCGCAACAATCAAGCCAGAATCGAGACACATACACGCCGAACCTAACCCACCCGGAGAAGACGCGAGCCCGGGGGCTTTACCAACAGTGGCACCAGTGCCTGCTCCGATAGTACCCATCGCAACGGGGGTACTTGTGGCGTTAAGGCACACCTGATACCCCATTTCTTTGTCAGGACGGACTTTGGCATCGCCAACCCCGAGATCAAAGATAACAGCCGCGGGAACAATCGGCACCCGAACAGGACCTGCGGGAAAACCGACGTTCTGTTCCTCAAGATATTGGACGACACCACCCGCAGCATCTAATCCAAAGGCACTTCCCCCTGTCAGGAGGACAGCGTGTACTTTTTGGACTAAACGTCCCGGACGGAGAGCTTCTGTCTCCCGCGTGCCGGGTGCAGCACCACGCACATCAACGCCCGCGGTTGCCCCTGCTGGACAGAGGACAACTGAACATCCCGTTCGAGCGGTTGAATTGGTAGCGTGCCCTACCGTAATTCCGTTTATTGCAGTAAGTGTCTGATTGTTTGTTTCCATAGTTTTCACAATGTTCCAAGTTTCCAAGATTACTATAGCGAATTCTGATGAAATCTACAAGAAGAATGCTATCAAAGAGGTTGACTAAAAAAGAGAACACTGCTAAAATCAAGCCTACCTGTATCAGGAAAATCGGGGTTACTTAGGGGAAACACCCAAGCAAAACACCCCTTTTACAGCATGCACATAGCAAGGGGGACAGAGACATGGCAAAGTTAGCACTAAATGGCGGCGACCCCATTGTCAAAGGGAGCTTAGGGAAAAGTTGGCCCATTTTTGATGAAACCGAAGAAAACGCACTTTTAGAGACCTTGTGGAGTGGTGCGTGGAACCGACGCGAGAAAGTCGATGAAGTCGGTGAGAAGTTCGCAGCGTTTCAGGATGCCAAATACGGTATTCCACTCGCAAACGGCACGGTAGCACTACAATGCGCCTTAAAGGCGGCTGGTATCACCGCGGGTGATGAAGTCATCGTTCCTGCCCTAACATTCGTGGCGACAGGCACCTCGGTTGTGTGCGTCAATGCAGTGCCAGTCATCGTTGACATTGATCCGCTCACCTATAATATCGCACCCGATGCGATTGAAAAAGCCATTACACCCCGAACGCGGGCGATTATTCCAGTGCATAACGGTGGTTACCCCGCTGACATGGACGCGATTATGGAAATCGCTGACAGACACAATCTGAAAGTGATTGAGGACTGCGCACATGCCCACGGCTCACAGTGGCGTGGAAAAGGACTTGGCTCAATCGGAGACCTCGGTGCATTCAGCTTCCAGATGGGAAAGACCCTCACTTGTGGCGAAGGCGGAATGGTGCTGACAAATGATGAAACATTGGCAGAAAAGGCAGGTCAATTCGCACAATTGAATATGCGGATGACCAACTTCCAAGCGACGCTCTTATTGAATCAACTGGAACGGTTTGAAGAGCAGGTAGAGACGCGTGAACGAAATATCGCATACCTTTCTAAGGGGATGGAAGCGATAGACGGACTCCACCCAATTCCGCGCGATGCGCGCGTCACACGATGGTGTTTCTACTATTGGGATTTCCGATTCGTCTCTGAGGAGTTCGGCGGGGTTTCACGCGATCGCTTTTTAGAAGCACTCCGCGCAGAAGGTGTGCCGTGTGGTGTCGGAGCACATGGTGAACCCATCTACAACGAAGGTCCGTTTGGTAACCCTGAATTGTTTGATAGGCTCGGATTACCACGCAAATACCTCGGCGATCAAGCGATTGACTACAGCACCCTCAACTGCCCACACGCAGAACGGGTCTATCGCGAAGAGGTGTGCAGTTTCACACATTCCATGTTTTTAGGGGATACAGACGATATGCAACAGATTTTAGACGCGTTCCAGAAGATTCGGGCACATGTCAGAAATTTGTAGAGGTGGCATGCAACATCAATGGACAGAAATTACCGACTCTCTGTCCCGATCTGGAAAGCATAGAGTTTTGCGTTATGCAGTTGGAATCTTAACCGAATTTCCTTGCCTATCACATTCGCTAAATCCTGACTTGTTTCCCATTTTACGCGGGAATTTGTAACAGTCGAATGAATCGGTTCGCTACTGGCAAGTTGGTTCCCTGTCTTATCCAAAACCGCTACACGCACAGAACCACCATCCGACACATCTGCCGTCATGCCGACTGATGGACCATCAAAGGTTAAGGGTTGTGTTGTTATAATCGCTGGCATGTCGGGGGCGATAGGTTCGTAGCCTGCCCAACCGTCCTGTCGAAGCATTGCGAGTGCGAGGTAGCCGTTACGCCAGTTGAAAAAATAGCCGTCTCCAGCACCGTAGTAAATGCAAATTTCATCGTCAAAGAAAATCGGGGCAGAGGGAAAGATCGTTCCCCAGTCGTAAGGGGTCTCCCCATAACGCTCCTTTTCCGATGGAGTATGCCCCATAAATGGTGTGCCTTCCTGTATGCGGTGCCAGTGAATTGTGTCCGGACTCCAAGCCAATTCAACATGTTGTTTGACATCAATTTGGGAGTCCTCTGGATACACCATTATGCCGATGAGTCCGATATAAATTCCACAGGTCGGAAACACGATCATATCATGCGTTTGTAAAAATGGACTGGAACCTTTGAGGATAGATTCGTCTGGTGTCCACTGCACAAAATCAGGAGACTCCGCTCGTGTTACGAGGCGAATATTACGAGCATGCTGACGAGTGACACCGACATATTTGCCCAAACTCTCTGCCCAAAAAGCATTAGGATGCGTGCCGTGTGCCTCAATCTGTGGGATTGGAAGGGGTTCGCGCCAGTGCAATCCGTCTGCCGAGAACGCGACCGTCATTTGTGGCTCTCCACAGAAAAACATCTTATAACGTCTTGCCGGATCGGTTTCACGTTCATCCTTGAAAACGCCTGCTCCATTTACGTGGCGCATCAAAATGTTGTTCTGTTTGTTGCCATCGAACTCAATAAGCCCAAGCTCAGGTTTCTTCCAGTAAACGCCGTCAGTTGAGTAAGCATAGCAGAGCCCCATCTCCCGCTCATTTGGTTTTACATCCATGTAATTGCACCAATCAGGATGTCGTTTTTCCGGCGGCGTGTGCGTTACCCGTTCATCAATGATAAACGGATTGTACCAACATTTGTAGAGTTTCTCCTCAACATCATAGATGACGTTGGCGTAAACGTTGTCGAAACGCGGTTCCCACGGTTTATCCTCACCAAAAAGCGGGTTCTGCGGATGCTTGGTAATCTCGCCAAGGGTAAGTTTAGCCGAGATCGCCTCGTCAATGATACGATTATCCAAGACAAGATATTGGGACGGACGAATAGGGGAAGATCCAGACATTTCTGTTTCCGTAAGCGTTAATACTGAAAGGAGAAAGGGTCGCGCCCCAGAGGTAACTTCCACAAAAACTTTGTGGAGAGAAATGAGCCGCGACCCAAAGGTATATGCGCGCTATTGTTATTCATAGCCGCGCTTGACATCTGCCCAAACCGTTGGAAGTTTGTCCACCGGATCAACAGCGAACGTGCCAGAGATGTTTTGGTTAATCTCCGCTTCGGATAGTGCTTTGTCATAAGCGCGGACAATCGCAAACGAACCATTAAATGTTCGACGGCGTTCATCGAAGGAATTCGCACCGATTGAGATGTCGTCTATTGGTAAGCTCTTATCGAATTCAAAACCGGCTTGTTTGCTGACCTGTTTACCATCTTGATACGCTACAATTGAATCATCATTCGTGCCGACAACGGCTATCCAGGTCCAAACACCTTCCTCAAGTACGAGGTTAAGCGGTTGAACACCTTGCTTAGAACCGCCAGCATGGATGGACATGTCCAAATTCTGACCGCCGACTATCCAAAGCCGAACTCCCTGCTTGCCTTCTCTTGGGCTATTCTGAAAACCGGCGAAGTGATGCTCCTCAAGAAAAAAATCGCCGTTGCGCCTACAGAGGAATTCCAATGTCCAGTCCTCGAAAAACAGTGGCGTATTTTTTGCCGGTGGACCGCCAAAGGTTGAAAGGGACTCCGTGGTTGTATAATACTTCAAATTCGGTTCACTGACACCGAGGGCAGGAATTTTAATTTCACCCTCTTCCAGTTCCATTGGTTTTTCTGTGGCAAGCAATTCACCGCCTTCGGTGCCGAGGTTCTCCCACGCCTTCGGATGCGCAGGGTTGTCAGCGGCATCGAGATAGAGCACAGGATCCTCAACAACATTAGCAAATATAGCGTGACACGCCATTAATAGGAAAATTAGCGTGGTGCAAATTGAAATACAGGTTCTCATGTAAGGTTTCTCCTAAAGTTGGAAATGTATATTCATAAAATTGGGTAGGGTTCTCAAACCGATCACCATAACTATTATATCAAACGAGAATCTGATTATCAAGAAAATCGTGAGGCGTGTACGCTGTAATCACACCCATTGCAGTATGAGTTTCACCGTTCATAGGCAAAAACTACGGCACTTCCAACGGAATATCCAATGTCTGTGGCAATAGACATTCGGTCTCATTACAAAGTTGGTAGGTGAGCTGTAGCATAATTGGAACATTTTTGTCGCGCTTCACATTCGGCTTCTGTTTTAACTGCAACGGAATCGTGAGGTTTCCTTCATAAACATTCAAAGGCTCGCTACTAAATTCAAAGTGTGTCGATCTCCCTTTCGGATACACGACATTGGCAAGTTCAAACGGAATATCAGCGTCCACGGTAATCGTTGTCGGGATCAAATTGTCTTGACCCGCTGGGTTCGCGTTAATATGCCACCCCTTAGCAATATTGAGTTGAAGCACCACATCGTATATCTTTTTGTTTTGGGCATTAACTTCAGCGGTCGCACTGATGAGTGATGGCGTTGTTCTAACGAGTTCTTCCTCTGCGGTTAAATAACGGTTGAGGGCAAAATGCATATACATGAAGGACGAAGGGCTTTGTGCCATAGAGTGAGCGAAACTCTGCAGCGTTTCTTCAGCGTAATGCCGATAATCCGCACCAAATGCCAATAGATTGGCAACAGCAACTGCATTACCAGACGGAATTGCGGAGTCATAAGGTTTCTTGGTACGTACAATAAGATGCTTTGCATCCGCCTTCGTGTAATAGAACCCCCCGTTTTTGTCGTCCCAAAAAAGTTGAATCATCGCATCAGTGAGTTCTTTCGCTGAATTCAACCACTCTTCATCACCGGTAGCCTTATACAACCCAAGCAAACCCCGGACAAAAAAGGCATAGTCATCAAGATACACATCCTGTTTCACCACACCCGCAGTATAGGTATGACACAATTCACCGTCGGGTTTTTTCAGGGTGTCAAGAATAAACTGCGCAGCTTTTGATGCCGCGAGAAGATACTGCTCCTCGCCAAGTACCTGATAGCCGTAAGCAAGAGCGTCTATCATCAGACCGTTCCAATTGACAATGATTTTTGTGTCCAGCAACGGGTATTCGCGATCAAAACGTGCCGTCAAGAGTTTCTCACGTGCAGATTCTACGTCCTTGAGAGCACCCTCCGCTGCTGTGCCGTTAGGGACATAGAGAACATATTTACCCTCAAAATTAGGTCCCTTGTCGACCCCGTACACATCAGCGAAACGTGCTGCTGCCTTTTGGTCTCCGAGAATTTGCTGAATCTCATCGGCAGTCCAGACGTAATATTTTCCTTCTTCGGCATCCGTCTCAGCGTCCAAAGCTGAATAGAATCCGCCCTCTGGTGCTGTCATCTCTCGGAAAATGAAACTGAAGGTCTCTTCAGCAATCCGTCGATAGCGAGGTTCCTGTGTCAGTTGATGTGCATGGAGGTATAGTTTCGCCAATTGTGCGTTGTCGTAAAGCATCTTCTCAAAATGCGGAACGAGCCACTTTTCGTCAACAGAGTACCGGTGAAATCCACCACCTATCTGGTCATACATCCCACCGTAAGCCATCATATCCAGCGTATGCGTCACCATCTTCAACAGTGATTCATTTTCTGTGGGAGGCGTTTGTAACTCCGATCTTCGTTCGTATTCACTTAGCAAAAATTCGAGATTCGCTGGGCTTGGAAATTTCGGCGCGCCACCAAACCCACCGTAGGCATGACTATAGGCGGGACGGAGATAGTCCACTGCAGCAGTCGTAAGCGATCTATCTAATGGTTTAGTAGTGAGTGCCGTAAACCCTCTGCTTGTCGCCAATTCAATAGTATCTGAAATCTGCTCTGCCGCTTCAATGACTTCCGCTTCTCGCGTTACCCACGCTTCATGCACCGCATCAAGAATAGTCGGAAACCCCGGTCTGCCCGGCACATCTGTCGGTGGAAAATAGGTACCAGCATAAAACGGTTTTAAATCAGGGGTGAGAAAAACAGAGTTGGGCCATCCGCCTCGTTGAATCAGAAGTTGCGTTGCTGTCATATAGATTTCATCGAGATCTGGACGCTCTTCTCTATCAATCTTAATATTGATAAAATCTCTGTTCATCATTGCGGCAATTTCTGGGCTTGAGAACACCTCCCGCTCCATGACGTGGCACCAATAACAAGTGGAATACCCGACAGAGAGAAAAATCAATTTGTTTTCTTTCTTCGCACGTTCTAATGCTTCATCACCCCACGGATACCACTCCACAGGGTTATGCGCGTGGAGCAACAGGTAAGGGCTGGTCTCATGAATAAGTCGATTCGTCCATTTCCAAGAGCCATCTGGATTCTTGAGTGCTGCCTCATCGGCTCCTACTATCCATACAAGATTGAGAAAAAGCAGACAGGTGAGAAACTTCTGTATTGTATTTTTCATACTGGAAACCTTTATTGTAAAAAGCAATATGCGATGAATCGCACTCCTCCAAACCTATGATACGATTTTTGAAAAGTCCAATTCGCATAGCATGGTTATTGCACAAGTGCCTGCTGTGCTACCGAGCGGCCACGTTCTGTCAGCATCAACTGTGTTTCCTCCTGAGAGACGCAACGATTGTGCAGGGCGTATTTCACGACTTGGGTAGCGAAAGAAGGGTCCCAACGGAGATGCTCATGAAGATGTGCTATCTCCGACTCTGCTTCAGCTTCCGGAAGTCCTTCGTGATTAAAGAGGTGAATCACTAACATCGTTTGGGCAAATTCCCTTTTTTGGCGTGTTCGTCTCCGTGCGATAGCGATAAGTCCACGGTTCGGAACAACCAGAAAAATCAGCCCGAACACAAGGAGCGTCATTGTTGCAATCATCCCTGCAATAGAAACATCGAAGACGGACGCGAGCCAATAACCACCTACAGCATTCATACTCCCAATAATCGCGCTCAGGGTAAGCATCAGTGAGAGCCTGTTTGTGATGAGATACGCCGTAGCAGGCGGTCCAGCGATAAGAGCAACAACCAATATCGAACCAACGGCATCAAATGCTCCGACTGTTGTTACGGATACAAGGGTCATCAGCCCATAGTGAATTAGGGTAGGCGCGAACCCCAACGTAGCTGCTAAACTTGCGTCAAAGGTTGCTAACTTCAACTCTTTGTAAAATAGCAGAATAAAGGCGAGGTTCAGCAGCAGAATCGTCCCCATCACATATACAGATATGGGACCTAAATCGTATCCGAAAACATCTAACCGGTTAAGCGGCGCATAAGCGAGTTCACCGAGGAGGACAACATCCATATCCAAATGAACGTTGCCTGCAAATCGAGAAATCAGGATCACCCCGATGCTGAAAAGGGCAGGGAACGTTAAGCCAATCGCGGCATCCTCTTTCACCAGTTTCGTCCGTTGCAGCAACTCAACGAAAACAACGGTGAGTACACCGGTTCCGGCAGCGGCAAGAATGAGAAGCGGCGACGACAGGCTTTTCGTAAGAAAAAAGGCGAGGACGATACCGGGGAGAATTGCGTGGCTAATGGCATCACTCATCAAAGTCATTCGCCTTAGCACTAAGAACACACCGGGCAAAGCGCACGCCACCGCTGTCACAATCGCAATGAGTTGAATATCAAGATGCTCTTGTATCACTTTTTTAATTATGGAGTTTCTAACCTGTGCTCCGCTCCGCTTCGCACAGGTTTTCGCTTATGCTATAGGTTCTTCTTAAAATCGGGCTCGTAGTTCGTAACGAAATGGAGAACGGATACTCAGAAAGGGCACGTCAAAGTCGTAACCGATGTAGTTCTCCTGCAAGGTATAATTAAAAAACCGTCACGTTTTTAGTCGTCCTGTGGCTCAGCATACGATCTACCACCATACCCCTCAACGGCTATACGCCGTTTGTTTCGCTGGTGCCGAAACCAGTCCCACAAAAGTCCACGATTCGGGGCAAAAATGATCGAGAATCCCACAACAACTGTTGCACACAACACAATCGTTGGGCCAGTCGGGATACGTGAAGCACTACTACTGATAATCGTTCCACTCACGCCTGCGAGTGCTCCAAAACCAGCAGCGAGAAACATCATCACGCTAAGCTTATTGGTCCACTGTCGTGCAGCGACC
This sequence comes from Candidatus Poribacteria bacterium, assembly GCA_021295715.1. Taxonomy (NCBI): domain Bacteria; phylum Candidatus Poribacteria; species Candidatus Poribacteria bacterium. The sequence goes on from JAGWBV010000010.1 coordinate 30,919, forward strand.
GCTGGCGCGACCAACATCGCACTCATCAAAACAGCACCGACAGCTTGCAAACCGAGAACGATCGCTATAACGAGGAGACTCGTCAACAGAATGTCAAGTGCACGGATCGGGAACCCAAGCGATGCAGCAAAACCATCATCAAAAACCAATAACTTCAACTCTTTCCAAAAAACAAGCATGATGACGATTGCAGTGCCCCCGAGTATACCAATTGTCAACACATCGCTCTCCAGAATAGTGGCGGCTTGTCCGAAGAGAAACGTATCCAATCCGGCTTGATTCGCATTACCGGTCCGCTGAATCAGCGTATGTAGCACTAACCCGAACCCAAAAAAAGTGGACAGTATGATCCCAAGTGCGCTATCGTATTTGATACGCGTCAGCCTTACGATACCCAAAATGAGCAGTGTACCGAGCCATCCCGCAATTGCCGCACCGAGGACCAAAACCAGAGGGGTTTTACTTCCTGTCAGCAGAAATGCGATTGCAATACCGGGCAACGCGGCATGGGAAATGGCATCGCCGAGGAGACTCTGGCGACGCAAAACAGCATAAGTGCCGAGGGACCCGCTTACAGCACCAAGCAAGGCAGCACCCATGGCGACAATCAGAAGCGTATAATCAAGATGAGTAAGAATACTCAGATATTCCATTTTTTCTGGCAATCAGCAGTCAGCAATCCGTCATCAGTAAAGATGTAAGCGTTTCAGTAACGTTTCTTTTTTTATTGACGGCTGAAAGGTTTTTCATAGAAAGACTGCGCTGACGGCTGAAAGGTTTGCTACGCAACCCGATCTGATTGCTGATAGCTGATGGCTATTTCGTCATGAACGCGACACGCCCCCCGTAAGTTATTCGCAAATTTTCAGGTGTAAAGGTTTCATCAACGGGTCCGCTTGCGATCCGACGAATGTTCAAAAGCATTACCCAATCGAAATACTCGGTTACCGTTTGTAAATCGTGATGCACCACGACAACGGTTTTTCCCTTTTCTCTGAACTCCTTAAGTAGCGTGACAATGGCGCGTTCTGTGGTAGCATCAACGCCCTGAAAAGGTTCATCCATCAAGTATACTGTAGCGTCTTGAACAAGAGCACGGGCAAGGAAAACCCGCTGTTGCTGTCCGCCAGAGAGTTGACTAATTTGCCGAGTGCTATATGCCTCCATACCCACCTTTTCCAAGGCATGCATGGCAAGCTCCCGCTCCTGCTTCCCGGGTCGTCGCACCCATCCGAGTGCGCCGTAACGTCCCATCATAACGACATCCAGCACGTTTGTTGGAAAATCCCAGTCAACCGTCCCCCGTTGCGGGACATACCCAACAATTCGGCGTTGCGCTTCATAAGGTTTGTCGTAAATCAAGATATTGCCTGCCGCAGGGCGCACCAGTCCCAAAATCGCCTTGATCAACGTCGTTTTACCCGCGCCATTGGGACCGACAATCGACAAGAGCACCCCAGGTGGTACATCCAAATCGACATCCCACAAGACAGGCTGATCTTGATAGGCAACTGTTAAATCTGTTACTTCAATGGCTTTCATTTCGGACGCTTGCATGTTTTTAATTTTACCTTGCGGTTTGATACGTTAGGTTTGGATATTGAAGTTCCTTTCCGTATATCTGAAGAAACACCGGATTTAGTCTGGGGATAGACTAAATCCATTCCTTGTATTACATTGCAAAAACCCCTCCAAATGTAAAGCAAAGACAAATTATGCCATTTAAGGAAACCTAATTTCATCAGGGTCCACGGATTATGTTCTACCAACTTAATCCTCCATCATCGAACTGGTGGATGTACTCCGAGTGAGTGCAGTTACAATCGTATCAATGTTATGACGAACCATTCCGATGTAGGTGCCTTTAGGTGTTCCTTCGTTTCCCATAGCATCTGAGAAAAGCTCGCCACCGATTATTACATCAAAACCTTTTGAGTTCACAGCTGCCCGGACCGCTTCAAGACTCCTCGACGAAACAGAGGATTCCACAAAAATTGCGGGAATGCGTCGCTCTGCAATAAACTTTGCCAACTCCTGGACATCAGCGATACCTGCCTCTGTTGCGGTGCTAATGCCTTGTAATCCGCGCACCTCAAATCCATAAGCCTTCCCGAAGTAGTTAAAAGCGTCGTGTGCCGTTACGAGCACCCGTTGTTCAGGTGGCACACGTTCCGCCTGTGCTTTCACATATTCGTGCAGTTCTGCGAGTTTCGCGAGGTAGCGTTCAGCATTAGTGTAGTACATTAGTGTATTGTCCGAATCGAATTCACTGAGAGCATCGCGAATCTTTCCCACGGCTTCCATCCAAAGTGTTACGTCAAACCACAGATGCGGATCGTATTGCCCTTCAAATTCCGGTGGCGTCAGCAGCAGGCTCCGGTCAACTGCATCTGTTACGGCAACAGTTTTTGTATCTCCCGACATTTTGGCAAGAATGTCGCCCATTTTCGATTCAAGGTGCAGCCCGTTATAGAAGATGAGTTGCGCCGAAGTTAACCGCTGCACATCCCCCGCACTCGCCTTATAAAGGTGTGGATCTACCCCCGGTCCCATCAACCCTGTGACATCAACCCGTTCACCACCAACATTTTTAACAACATCAGTAATCATACCGATCGTCGTGACAACGCGAAGTTTATCTCCAACGGAAGCATCAGGTGATTTCCCTTTTGGATCGCATCCAATGTACACAAATATGCATATTAAAAACAGTGATATGTATCTTCTCTGCATAATCTTAATTCCCAAAAAAGAAGTGTTCTAAAAGTTCACCAACGAGGTAGCCAACGCCTGCGACACCAAGCCCTACAACAAACATGTCAATACCACTACGAAACAAACCCCGCCCAGTGAAGATACTTCGGGCACCACCAACAGCAAAGTGGGACAACATCGCGAGCGTAAACGAGATCCAGATGGCAGCTGCTCCCCTTGTAAAAAGGAACGGTGCAACCGGAATGAAGGCACCGATAGCAGTCGCGAGTCCTGTAATCCACCCCTCTTTGAGCGGAGCTGTATGTAACTCACCTATTTTAAGTTCAGCTTGGACCTTTTCTGCCAGTGCTCTTTCTGGATCACTCATCACTTCTTGTGCGAGTTCGCGAGCCTGCTCTTCGGGCATGCCCCGTGCGGCATAAATAAGTGAAAGTTCCTCTTCCTCAAGATCAGGCATGAGGCGAATTTCCTCTCTTTCGACTTCTATTTCGTGCTCATAAACCTCCTGCTCACTTTTTGCAGCGAGGTAGCCTGAAGCCCCCATAGACAGCGAGTCGGCGACCGTCCCAACGATGCCTGTCACGAGAATCGTAGAGACATCGGAGGTTGCCGCGATAACGCCGGCGACTAAACCGAAGTTCGCCGTTAATCCGTCGTTGAACCCATAAACGATGTTGCCTACCATACCTCCAGACTCGGTTTTGTGCCACGGTTCATCACTTGAGCCGGTAAGCTCCTGTAAACTTTTCGTATGCTGGGCAGACTCTTTGGCTAAAGCAAGTGCAGCCTCTTTGATATCCGTCCTCATGCTGTTCCTGTGAAGCATTAAATAGTCTTTGACTTCACTTGCCTCCTCATTCAACATCTGAGAAAGCGGGAACTCACCTCCAAATCGGCGAGCATACCACGCCATCAACCTTGCTTTCAATGTCGGACGATGCTTTTTAGCCTTTATATTGTATGTATCGAGCATTCGTTCCCACCGGTCCACATGTCGAGTTTCCACCACAGCAAGTTCGCTTAATATTTCTCTCCGCTTGGCGTCCGACTCAAGTTCAGCAAAAACGCCATATAGAAAACTGGCATCCACTTCGTCTTGCAAATAACCTCTCCACACCTTGATCGTTTTACTGTCCGGTCGAACCTGTTTTTGTTGTTCCATTTTAGACTCCCTTCAAATATACCTATCGCTCTTTGTTAGACCGTTGTGAAAGTTGCAACACGCTCACCTACTACAAAATGACCTTTACTGCCCGCTGATCGCCGACTACCGACCGCTATTCCGGATCTTTCACTTTATCCACAAAAACCTGTTTCGCGACCTCACGCCCAATAACGACCTGCTGTCCAGCAACGTCGATAGTAAAGGGACCTGCAAACGGAGCAACTTCAATCACTCGGAATGCTGTGCCCGGGTAGAGATTGAAACTTCCTAAATGCCGAAGCATCGCCGAATCGGTGTCACTCACTTCAGCAACAATGCAGGATTGTCCACTACACAAGTCTGTCATTGGAATGGATTCAGTTTTCGTTACAACGCCGTTTTTATCGGGTATCGGTGAACCGTGGGGATCGGCAGTTGGGTAGCCGAGAAACTCGTCCATTCGTGCCTCCACGTCTTCCGAAATGACATGCTCCAATTTTTCTGCTTCCTCGTGAACACCATCCCACGGAACACCGAGTGCCTTGAATAGATAAAGTTCCAATAAGCGATGGTGCCGGATAATTTCGAGTGCGATTGCTTTCCCAGTATCTGTCAGCGTAACACCGCGATAGCGCTCGTGTCTTACCAGTTTCATCGTCTTCAGTTTTTTAATCATCCCAGTGGCAGACGCGGGCTTCACATTGAGGTATTCTGCTAAAATGCCGGTCGAAACTTTACCGACTTTCTCTTGCAATTTATAGATCGACTTGAGGTAATCCTCAGCTGCATGTGTAAGCATCGTTCTTTCCAATCCGCAAAGGGAACAGACAATGCCTTTAGTTTCCCACTGCGGTAAGTAAATATATGAGCATTTACCCATTCAGTTTTAGGCACTATGTGCCAAAATTGTTAGAAACGTTGAGAAATTAATTTAGGCGTGCCTAAATTATATATTATGCAAAACAAAATGTCAAATTTTAATTATTCCTTGCGGATCGGTCAGGTGGGTTTAGATATTGACGTGCCTCTCCGTATAACCGCACTTCATTTCATTACGTGCTACGGTTTCATTAAAACCCGAGCACGCGTTTTCATTGTTCCTTGCGGGTCGGTGAAGTGGACGAGAAGGACAGGTGTCGCTAAAAGTCGTTGAATACTTTCACGGGTTGTCCTGTCTCAATAGACTCCCACGCCGCCACGCCGACAGCAATAGATTTTGCACCGTCAATGACATTCGGCGACGGTTCTAAATCTTCTTCAAGACACTGCTGAAAATGGCGCATATATCGGATAACCGTTTGTCCGTGTCCGTAAACGCTTGTATCTATTTCAGGAGGGCAGATCACTTCAAAGGGTTCTCTGGTGGCCATTTTATCGAGCATCAACTTGACGTGTCCCTCTTTGTTGTCCGTAAAGTCCCCAATTACTGTCCCTTTACTTCCGAAAACGGATATCTGCTGCATCGGCATCGGGGGATGGACGACATCGTAAAGCCCCATCGCTCTCGCAATCTGTCCGCTCTTAAACTTCAGGTTGAGAAAAAAATTGTTCTTTATAGGGTATTCCGGTGTGAGTAAACCTTTAGTTCCGTAGGCGTGCACCTCATCTACATCACCGAGGAGACAGCGCAATAGGTCAACAGGATGCACAATACCGCCGAACATCAAATCTTGTGGTTCATGGAGTCGCCACGGCGTGAAATCATAGACCTCGCGCATGTCGTGGACATAATAGGCATCCGCCAGCATAATGTCGCCTAAATCACCGTCGTCGAGGAACCCTTTCATCGTCAAAAACTGTAGGTCAAACCGCATCGACTGCCCCACAAGGAATTTGACCTTATGCTCGCGCACGAGATCCACCAATTGTTGGGCATCGGCTAACTTGGTCACCATCGGCTTTGTGCAAATGACATGTTTACCTGCTTCAATCGCCGCAACGCAATGTTCGGCATGTAGGTGGTCCGGGGAATAGATAGCAATGACAGAAATATCGTCGCGCTGCACGAGTTCACGATAGTCTGTTGTCCAAAAGTCCACGCCAATTTGGTTGGCATAATTCTCAAGCACATCTGCCTGCTTCGCGCAGATACCTCGGAGTTCATATTTCAGGTCCGGTACATCTTTTAACAGGGTCGCAGTTGACCCCATATTCGTGGGGTTCATCCCAATAACGCCCAATCCTATTGCCATTTCGTATCTCCTTCCTGAGTCAATTACGTATCGCTATTCTATCATAATTCACTTTTGCTGGCAAATAGGAGTTTATTTTCCTATATCTGAGTCAAGTTCCTTCGCCTTTTTGAAATCTGCCTTCGCTTCCTTTTTTTGCCCAAGCAGCACTTTCACAAGCGCGCGATTATAGTAGGGTCTGGCAAAATCGGGCTTGAGATTGATAGTTTTATCGAAATCCTCAACCGCCCCATTGTAATCATCAAGTTTTGCCTTGGCAACACCGCGCGTGTGATAACCGTAAGGGTTTTTTCGCGTCTAACTCGATAGCCGAATCACAATCAATTATCGCTGCTTTGTATAGGCTTTCGGCTTCCGCGATATTCCCTTTATCAGATTCAAAATCACCCAAGCAAATTTTTGTATATCCGCGAATGATGTAGGCGTATGTATCATGTCGGTCATAACTGGTAGCCTGATCAACGTCTTCAATTGCGGCGTAATAGTACCGCTGTGCTTCCGTGATATGCCCTTGAGTAGTTTCAGAGATGCCCAAGGAGACCTTCACCGCCCCGCGCTCGGCGTATGAGGGAAACTTTGGGTAGATACTGTTGGCTTTATCAAAGTCTTCAATGTTGAATCCCCTCTCCGTAAACCACAGCGACCGTAGATGCTTTTACTTTTTCTGTATCTAAACCTTCAGCCACACCAAGGGGGAGGCCGGGACCTTCTGGAGTGCCGCGCGGTATAACATATACTGAATGCAATTCAATATGCTGGGGTGTTTGCGCGCATGAAAGCATAAGTCCTAAAGCGAGAAAACTGAGTAAAAATTTACTGAAGCCTTTCATAAATATGTTTCCTTCGCAATTAAGGTTTCAATTGTCTATTCAAATGATACTGGCTGTTTACTATATTAGTTTATCATTTGCCCAGTCTCCTTCAAAAAGATGTGAAGAATGCTAAAATATACAATTTATGGGGCTAAAGAAAAAACGAGAATCCAAGGCATAAAGAGATCACACTGATTGAAAATTGTTTGCCTTCTGCGCCAATATGATGTAGAATTATTAAAGGGATTACCCACAGCGGAGGAAAAATGACACAAACTGAAACTAAAGAAATCTCTGGTCTTGACGCCCAACGAACCGAGTTAGAAAAAATATACAAATGGATTTTTGAACTCGGTGCGGCTGCTCTCGTTCTCTTTTATATCTACAGTGCAGGGTTTGGGAGTGCAAATGAGCAATTTCATCTCGGTTTCTATCTCTTGTTGACCTTCGCGCTGATTGGTATCTTTTACCGATGTCGAAAGAACTCACCAACATCCCGCCCATCACTCATAGATCTGGGCATGATTGTCCTCAGTATCTTTACCATCGGCTACTGGATTGTAGAGTACCCGAATCTGGTCAACCGAGCGGGCAATTACAGTCAACTCGATATTTTCGTAGGTGCGGTCGCGATTCTGATTAGCTTTGAAGTAAGCCGTCGGACGGTCGGTTGGGCACTTCCGATCATCGCTGTGGTGGGTATCCTCTATGCTCTTTTCGGTCGTTCTTTACCGGATGCCATCTCGCACCACGGTTTTACACCCCGTAGGATTATCGAATACTGCTTTTTCAGTCAAGCCGGTGTCTTTGGCATCATGGCGAACGTTATGGCGACCTACGTGATCCTCTTCATCTTCTTCGGAGCTTTTCTGGAGAAATCGGGAGTCGGTCAATTCTTTATTAATTTACCGATGTCGATAGCAGGACGTTCAATAGGGGGAGCGGCGAAAGTTTCGGTCATGACGTCCGGTTTTTTCGGGTCTGTCGCAGGAAGTGCGATTGCAAACACAGTCGCGACTGGGACATTCACCATACCATTGATGAAACGAACAGGCTTTCGTCCCCACATCGCTGGGGCAGTCGAGGCTTCCGCGTCCGTAGGTGGGCAATTTCTACCACCGGTGATGGGGGCAGGTGCGTTTCTCATGGCAGAACGGACAGGACTCCCTTATAGTAAGATTGCGCTCTTATCCATCATGCCAGCGGTGCTCTACTTCATCTCCGTCTGGGTAATGGTACATTTTGAAGCGAAAAAGCAAGGAATAGAACGGATACCAGACGCAGAAATTCCTAAGTTTCTGCCCCTCCTTAAAAGTGGTTGGTATTACCTACTGCCGTTGCTCACCCTCGTCGGAATCCTAATCGCTGGATATACGGCTTACAAGGCGGCATTCTTCGCAATTCTCGTTACAATCGCGGTAAGCTACTTCCGACCCGAGACGCGCCTTACACCGAAACGCATCTGGGAAGCGATGGTGACGGGGGCAAAGAATTCGCTCGCCATTGGCGGTGCTGTTGGCACCATTGGTATCATCGTCGCCGTCATAGATTTGACGGGTTTAGGAAGGATTTTCCCAGATTTAGTGCTGTCGGTTGCAGGGGACAACAAGGCTATCGCAATTATGCTTCTCGCTGCGGCATCTTTAGTGTTGGGTATGGGAATCCCTGTGACAGCCGCCTATCTGATTACCTCTGAACTCGCTGTGCCGATCCTGACGACTCCTGAGATGGGCATACCGATTATAGCTGCGCATCTGATTATCTTCTGGCTGAGCCAAGACTCCAACATCACTCCACCGGTCGCCTTGGGAGCCTACGCAGCTGCCGCTATCGCCCGTGCTGATCCATGGAAAACAGGATGGGCATGCTTCAAGTTTTCCAAACTTCTCTATATCATGCCGCTGCTGTTTGCATATACCCACATCCTGTTCACAGGAGGCACACCGGTTGAATATACACTCTCTGTGGTATCTGCTGTTGTCGGTACTGTTATCTTCTCCATCGTAACGATGGGCTTTTTCGTCCGTAAGACGCATTGGTATGAGTGGGTCTTGCTTGCACTTGCGGCGTTTCTGGCATACGTCTATAACATCTGGACGTTCATCATCGCCATAGTCCTCGTCGCGATTGTGTACATCCTTCAGAAACGTACTTTTAATTTTCCTTGCGGTTCGGTCAGGTAGGTTGAAACATCCACGTCCTTTCCGTATATCCGCACTCCATTACATTACGTGCTAAATGCTTCGCTTATTTTACTCAGACAGGTTTCTTGACCGAGAGGGAGCATAATCTTAGGAAATCTACAGAACACGTTTTTAATTTTTCTTGCGGTTCGGATTCGGTCAAGTAAGTTTGGAATTTGAAATAACTTTCAATGCTGCACTCTGATAGCTGATTAAGGTGTACCAACAATTTCTTGGAGTCGCTGCAAGATTGCATCAGCGGCTCTGCGAGATTCCTGTTGGTTGAATCGCTCAACCGCTTGCCCTGCACGAAAGGTGTTCCCTCGGTAGTAACGCCAGAAAATGAATACTCCAAACAAAGCCGCGTCTACATAATGTCCATCTAATACCGCATCAACAGCGACAAAACCGAGCGCGCCGTTCAGCAGAAGTGCATTTAACCCATCTGTCCAATCTCCTACATAGACCTGCCCTGCACCGGGAAAAATTGTCGACAACACCTCTGCAAACTTCACAGATTTCAGTGGCATATCAGCCGCTGCATCAAGTAATACCTCAAGTCTTTCATCGGTCGTATAGTTTCGCAGTGATTCGCGGGCATCCTCCCACCGAAACTGATAGATATATGCAACGGCTTGCAAGAAGAGCGCGCGCCGATACAGATGAGCGGAGGGGGTTCGCATGGTCACCTTAATCAATTCCAATCGAGCGAGATCGTAGTCCTGCGCGGCAATCAGCGTTACGGCGAGTTCGAGTTGGTATGCCGATTTTGTTTCGGCATCTATCGTGAGATGTGTAGCTGCTCGCAAGGAAGTGACTGCTTCTGCCCACACCCCTTGCGCTCTATAGGCGAGTCCGATGTTGTAATATACTTTACCAACACGCGCATCATCTGGATGAAAGAAGAGGAAACGCTTATATTCGGTGATAGCAGCATCGTAGTTGCCTTGCGCGGCGAGATGTTCGCCGAGGGATAACGGAAGTTCCTCTGCGATTGCCGTGAAACCGCTGAAAAGTAAAGAGGCACTGATTAAGAAAAGAGATATAGACTTGTTTAAAACTTTCACTTTTCGGACGTAAACATCATTAGGCATCATAACGTTCATCTTGCTGAGATGTGGTTTTATCCATAGTATACGCCATTACGATCGGTATGTCAAACGCATATTCACGAACTTTTTTCAGGTTTACATGTCTAAATCGAACAACAAACCTAAACATCCACGGCGCCTTTGCGTGAACGTGGTTCCTCCGCAAAGAAAGAGAATTTCGACCATGAAAACAGACACAACGACACGACTGGGCACCTTCGTTAATACCCGCATGAAAGCACTTTTTGTCGCGCAAGACGATAAACCTGCAACGTTAAAAAGAATCAACCTTGCACGACTGACACCCTTCCAGCGCGGGTTGCTCGTCGCCGATGGAACGGTTACGCAATTAATTGAAGCGTATACGCTCATGCAAGTAGAGGTAGCCTTACTCCAGCAAACAAAACAGACCCTATCTGCTGAAAACACATGGCTCCAGCTGCCTGCCGGAGCAGAGATCATCTCACGGCAAGTAGTTCTCCAAACCCACTCACAGGAAGAATCATTACCAATAATACATACGTATGCGGACTCCCTCATTGTGTCGCGACGTTTGCCTGAGTCAATTTTGGATGGATTAGAATCCGACAAACAGGGGCTCGGTGGACTTTTGCGGCGTAGTGGTTTAGAGACTCGGCGTGAGCTGCTCTGGTGCGGTATTGAGGTACTAACCGATCCACCGTCGGCGGTGGCACATCTTGAAGGTGAAAAGTTTATCAGTCGCACCTATCGAGTGTTCACAAATCATAAGCCGCTTATGCTGATTAATGAGAAGTTCCCACTTTAATCATCGGGAACACTAACTTTCAAGGATAGAGATACACTTTGACCTTGGAAATGTTAATTTTTAGAAATAATTGAAAGGAGAATACTTCTGATGAAATTTCGGGTTCTGGGAATAATCCTCGGAATACTACTATTAGCCGCATCGCTCTGCTTCGGCCACGGTGACGAAGAGGTTGCCGAAGATCAGGTAGCGGTGAAGTCAACCGGCTACTGGATCTACAATGACATTGACAAAGGATTTGCTGAAGCAGAAAAGACAGGACAACCGCTGCTCATCGTCTTCCGCTGAGTGCCGTGAGAGTCCTGCCAAGGCTTCGACGAACAGGTTGTTCGTCACGATAAAGAGATTAAAGATTTAATGGAACAATTCGTGCGTGTCCGTATTGTCCAAGGTAATGGTATGGACTTATCGCTGTTCCAATTTGATTATGATCTCACCTTCGCGGTATTTTTCATGAATGCCGATAAAACCATCTACGGACGTTTCGGCACACGTGCTGAATACGAAAATGCGGCGAAAGACATTTCAATTGAAGGCTTCAAATAAGCACTTGAAGCCGCTTTGGCATTACACGAGGGATACCCGACTAATAAGGCAGTTTTAGCTGCCAAGACCGGACCTGCGTCAATAAAGAAAACACCAGAGGGATTCCCTGCGCTGTTACGTTATTCGGCAACCTTGGATTTTGATAGTCGGATTAACCAGCAATGCATCCACTGTCACCAGATTGGTGAGGCGCAGCGGGAGATCCACTGGTATGACCGGAAGCCAATTCCAGACGAAATCCTGTATCCGTTTCCAATGCCAGATGTTTTGGGATTGCATTTTTCACCGAAGCATCGCGCAAAGATTAGTAAGGTGGTGTCGGGTTCCTCTGCTGAGAAAGACGGTTTCCGACGCGCAGACGAAATCTTGACCCTCGATGGACAGCCGATTATCTCAATTGCTGACGTGCAGTGGGTGTTACACCGCACACCGGAAAACACAACATTGCCAGCAACAGTCGATCGGCATGGTAAAGAGATTAACCTTATGCTCACGCTCAACCCGGGTTGGCGGAAAGGAAGCGACATCTCATGGCGCACGACAACAGGCGAACTACGGCTCGTTGCACTCGGTGGGATGGTGCTTAAAGACCTATCGGATACTCAGCGCCAACGTAACAGTATTGGCGAAACGGAAATGGCACTGAACGTCGAGACTGTGAGTCGCGGTGGACGCAGGTCAAGCGAGCAGACTAATGCGCAAAAGGCAGGCATCCGACGCGGCGACATTGTCATCGCTTACGGAGAGCGGACCGAGCGGTTGACAGAAAGTGGTATTATCGGATACGTGCTGCAGGACAAACCACAAGCGAAGACTTTACCCATAAAATTACTGCGAAATGGTGAGCAGATCGAAGTGAAATTGTCGCTTGAATAATTGAGAAACGAAACGGGGAATACACGGGATTCCCAACCCACGAATTCCCCTTTGTATCAAATTGAGGGACGCGACTGATGCAATTCGGTGCGTCCCTTCAATCCAATACTGCTACTATACCACAAAAACCAAAGCAGTATAATAAAAACATGAAAGGATTTACATGCTACGTAAAATTATAATTACATTCATTATAGTATTCACATCTTGCATGGTGGCTTTTACACTCAACATTTTAGATGCCGCAAACGTTGAAGCAGAAAAAACAGAAGGGATCGCTGAAATTTCCACTAAACCCTCAATCGTAGCTTTAACGACCGTTATGAACAGTTTCCGCGCAGCACTAAGTAGTGAACTCCTTGCTGCAGCCTCCTTCCCACTTGGACACAAAGAATCCTACTCATGGACGAATACCCCGCCAAGTATGGGCGGCAATCGCGGTGGTATCCCTTTTGGGAGCCTGTCCGCTGAACAACTGACCCTCTTCTATAAAGTCCTGGACGCATTTTTGAGTGACGACGGTTATACCAAAGTCTCTCTCATCACAAAAGATGTTGAGACGCATCTCAGTAAAATCAGACCGGGTTTCTGGGATCCGAATGATTACCATATTGCCTTATTTGGAAATCCAGAAACAGACGGATCGTGGGGCTTCCAGTTGGACGGACATCACTTGGCACTCAACTTCTTAGTTCATGGCGATGAAGTCTCTATTGTCCCCGCCTTCATCGGATCCGAACCTGCGACCATCAACGGCATTGAAGTGCTTGCGGACGAAAGAGGCAACGCTTTTGCCTTAATGAACAGTCTTGATGCCAACCAAAGAGAGAAAGCGATTCAAACGGGTCGTCGTAGACTCCAAGTCGGACCCGGTAGATCAACAGACCCTTTCTTGAATTACGATTATTCCGATTTCGTTGGTGTCGGTCTGAAAGCATCGGAGATGAACGCTACTCAAAAAGAGAACCTACGGAACCTGATTAAGACGTACGTCTACAATCTGGAAACCGAATTTGCGGATGTCTGGATGGCGGATATTGATGCCGGACTCGCCGATACTTATTTCGTCTGGATCGGTGGCACGACTATCAACGATCAGATTTACTGTCGTGTTTTTAACCCGGCTGTCTGGATTGAATTCAATAACGAAGGTGGAGTCGGCACAGGACGCGGACGCGGCGGTAGAGGCGGACGCGATCAAGGAGACCGTCGCAGTCGAGATGACGGTGGATCCCGCGCTGGCTTGGACCACATCCACTCTATTACCCGATCCCCCAACGGAAAGGACTACGGTATTTTCGCCTTGAATCAGGGTCCCAAGACGCTCTTGGCACACTACGCTTCCGCCGATCATCACAAAACAATGCTTCAGTTGTTCGATTATCACATGGTTAATCTACAAGACGGAAAAAATAAGGAGACTCCATAATGTTTGACGAAGTTTTAGCGGAAGTCGAAGAACAGTGTCGAGAAGAACGGGTCCCAATGTTGGGACCCGACAAGGCAAAATTGCTTGCAAGTTGCGTTGAAAAGGCAAAACCGTCTCTGATTGTAGAATGCGGCACTGCCATCGGTTATTCCGGGTTATGGATTCTACGTGTGCTAAAAACCTTAGGCACAGGACGCTTGATAACAGTGGAAATAGAGGATGCCAATGCGCAACGGGCGCGCGCAAATTTTGAAAGAGCAGGTGTTTCTGACCTTGTTGATTCACGTATCGGAGATGCCGCAGAAGTCCTCAAAACCCTCCAAGAACCTGTTGATTTTCTGTTTCTTGATAACAATAAAGACGGCTATTTCGCCTGCTTCCAAGCGATTCAGTCTCGGCTCACCACTCCAGCAACGCTCGTCGCTGATAACGTCGGTAGAGCGGAGCAAATGGCTGATTATTTAGAACATGTCCGTTCACACTACGACTCCGAAACATACTGGTTTGAGAGTCGGCACCGACCTGGAAGACGTGATGGGATGGAGGTTAGTATTTATCGCTGCTGATGTCCGAGGACAGTATTGACAATACGGCTTACATATAGTAAGATACATAGTCATTGAAACACACGAGACTGCGGCAACTTCTGTTCCATGCCCTGATAAGTCGAGAGGGTTCCCACCTGTTCCCGGAAAGGGCATAGTGAATTATCTTCTTAAGGTGTTCACGTATTTCGGATTTCACTCTATAACCCCACCTTTTATATAGCAGCTCAACAAGGAGGCACCAACCTGTAATGAAACATATCACTATTGACTTTCAGTTGCGCCGATATATGCAGAACATCAAACTATCTCTCTTACTGTGGATGTGTGTGCTATGTATTTCTATCAGTGTCAACGCGCAAACTGAACGGGAGTTACCACGTATGTCAGCACACCGGACTTCTGAGGAAATCAATGTCGATGGGGTGCTGGACGAACCCGTTTGGCAAAGCGTAGAGCCGATCCGTCAACTCTACCAAATCCAACCTGACCAAGGCGAACCGGCAACAGAACAGTCCGAAGTCCGCATTCTTTACGATGACAAAAAGTTGTACTTCGGCTTTATTTTTTACGATGAGATGGACAAGATTGTCGCTAACGACATGCGTCGGGACTCTCCAGGCTTGCGCTCCAACGATTACGGCTTTTTGCTATTAGATACCTACAACGACCGACGGAATGCCGTTTTCTTTCGCTTCACTCCGGTAGGTGGAATGGAAGATACTGCGGTCTCCAACAGCGGTGGGAGTCTCAACACAAGCTGGGATATTGTTTGGGAGTGCCGCTGCAGGATCAACGAAGACAATTGGACAGTAGAAATCGCAATTCCGTTCAGCCAACTCCGCTTCGAGCAAAGCGACGTGATGAACTGGGGCGTAAATTTCGGTCGCGAAATCGCGCGAAAGCAGGAGATTGACGCATGGAATGAAGCACCGAAGACCTACGGAGGATTAGCGAAGTACCGAACAGCGTATTTCGGTACACTCGAAGGCTTAGAGGGGATTACGCCATCAAGGCATCTGGAATTGCTGCCGTATGTATTACCCGGTGCGAGTTATGGATCATCAACAGAGGAAACTGAAGGCGTATTTGAAGCCGGTGTGGATCTCAAATACGGCGTAACCCCGAACCTAACTGCTGATTTGACCTTTAACACTGACTTCGCCCAAGTAGAGGCAGATCAGGAACAGGTGAACCTGACGCGTTTTAGTCTCTTTTTCCCTGAACAGCGTCCGTTTTTCTTAGAAGGTGCCAGCATCTTCGATGTGGGGATCCCACGTCCGAGTTTCCGAAGACCACCCCCTTTACTGCTTTTTTATAGCCGTCGTATCGGGCTTGCGGGAGGACGTGCGATTCCGATTCTGGGCGGTGGCAAAATGACCGGAAAAATTGGACCTTACGGCATAGGGGTTCTGAACGTATTCACGGACAAATATGAAAAGGATGTGCCCGGAGTCTCTCCTGAGAACATATTCAGTGAGCCGCGCACAAATTATTCAGTCGCGCGGGTGAATCGAGACATTTTAAAGGGGTCAACTGTAGGCGGAATCCTTATTAATAAGCAAGATGCTGATACATCCAACAGCACAGCAGGTTTTGATTTTTCCTATCGTCCGACGCGAGAAATCAATATCCAAGGGTTGTTTTCACGGACCCTTGAAGATTTTGAAGTAGATTTTGCTCGAAATAGCAATGCATTCTTTATTGGTGGTGATTGGCGGACGAATCTTTTTCGACTCGACGCTTCATATACAGACATTGGCGAGGACTTTAATCCCGAAGTCGGGTACATTCAACGCACAGATGTCCGGCGTTTTCGTGGGGCAGGCAGTTATACCCCGTGGCCCGACGCGTTTGGCATTCGCGAGATACAAATTGGACCGGAGATCGATCTCGTTCTGACGCAAGAGAACGAATTGGAAACCCAAGAAATAACCTTCGATACGGAATTTGATTTTGAAACAGGGGATGACATCGGATTCCAAGTCAAGAATACAATTGAAAATTTAGATGTAGGGTTTAACCTTCAAGGACAAGAAATTCCAGAAGGTGATTACAATTTTACATCATTTCAGGTATCGGGTCGGACCAGCAGCAGTCGTATGATTGCCGCCCAGTTGCAAGTGGAATTCGGTGAGTTTTATAGTGGAACGCGGCGCGGTTTCTTAATAGATGCAATCGCACGACCGACGGCTCGGCTGAGTATAGAACCGTTTATCGAATTTAACCGTATTACACTACTGGGTGAAGAATTCGATGCCAACGCTTTCGGCGGACGTGTCGGCTATTCCTTTTCGACAATACTCTTCGCGAAGTTGTTCTCACAATGGAGTACCGATAGGGACATCCTCTCCGCTAACTTTTTGGTGAACTACATCTACCGCCCCGGCAGCGATATTTACCTCGTTTTCGACCAGAGTTACGACACTCGTGATGGCGGTGTGAAACTTCTCGGTTGGGCAGTTTTGGGGAAAATGACGTATTGGTGGAACCGGTAAAGGAGTCTCTTAGGAGTGCCCGTTTCCAACAATTACGGTATCCATTATGCACACACAAAATGCACTCAGCGGACATTACACCGACCGAACTTTAACAAAGGAGTTCCGCTCAGGAACTCGTCACTTTTGAGGTTTTAATGAGAAAAAAGTTTACAATCAAATCAAACAGATTTTCATTTTCTAAATGTTGTGGGCTGTTCACTATTCTATTCACCTTCACCTTGATATACAATGCCACTGCCGAAAACTGGGCACAAAAATCGGACATGCCGATTCCAAGGCTCTTTTTCTCCGTAACTACCGTTGGTGGTCAGCTTTACACTATCGGCGGAATGCTTGCTGAACCCGTTGACTTTGTTAATGCTTATGACCCGGGTGTGGATAAATGGGATCAGAAAGCGAGTCTACCAGCAGCACGCGCCGGTGTTGTAACCTGCGTCGTCGCCGGTAAAATTTACGCGATTGGCGGATGGAACGGGCAATCACCGGCACTCGGAACGGTTGAAGAATATGACCCA
>JAGWBV010000011.1:0-2208 GCA_021295715.1 Candidatus Poribacteria bacterium
CCACCAAAGACATAAATCTTGCCGTTGACCGCTGCTACACCAAATGGCGACCACAGGGTTGGCCTCGCAGAAATCACACGCCATCTCTCAGTAGCCGGCTCATACACTTCAACAGGAGCAAGACGCCCATCACCCGCTCGCATCCCACTCGTGAGATAGATTTTATCCGCAACAACAACTGTCGAAAATACCGTTCTCGGATTGGGCATGTCAGCTCTCTTCGTCCACCGGTTGATTCTCGGTTCATAGACCTCAATCGTCCCGAGAAAGGGACCTCCACCCCCAGCTGGTGGCCACCCAGACCCACCCATGGCGTAAAGGGTGTCCCGAATAACCGCTGCCTGAACGGCACGGCGTCGTGTCGGCATGTCCGCTCGCTTTGCAGGATCATAGACTTCCACAAGATCAACGCGCCACGGAACCTCAGGCTGAAGATCAACAGTCCCACCAATGGCATAAATTTTGCCAGCAACCACCCCGATGCCGAATGCCGCACGGCGACGGGACATGTCCTGTTTTCGGACCCACGTGTCGGTTTGCGGGTCGTACATCTCGACAACTTTCAGAGTTGTGAGATTCACCGCCCGGTTATCCTTCCCCACTTTTCCTGCCAAGACATAAATCCTGCCAGCAACAACAGCCGCCTTAGCACCGGAACGGACAGTCGGCATATCTGTGAGTCTCTGCCACGTGTTGGTTTCTGGGTCATAGACCTCCACCAAGGACATCCCAAACGGACCCCGCCAAATACCAGGGCCAAGCTCAGGCCGCTCAACACCCTGCTCATGTTCAAAAAGCGTGCCACCGATGAGATAAATCTTACCCTCTACTACAGCGGTCGCGAATCCAGCTCGTTGCGTTCGGAGTTCGGAGATCACCCGCCACTCGTTCGCATCAGCATTTTCCATTACAAAATGAGAGAGCACCACAACAGCAAATCCAAACATACTCCATTATCGACACCTCCTTCTGAATACAAACCGAATGTCAAGAATGTGCGAAAAAAGCGAAAAACAGTGCCTTTCTCAACCTCTTCCGCACAAACTCTACCCTAAAGATTTCTCCTGAGGGTCCTTTACTTTATGTGGAAAAACTTGCGAAAACGAACCTCTGTCCGAAATGTGCATTTAAGACACAATCAGCTAAGTTCGTTTATCACATCTGCCTACGCAGGACAGCCGTCCCTTTTGGGGGCACAGAAATAGCGTACCCCACCGTCATCAGCATCACCGGAGCAACAAACGTGCGTGTCCGTTTTACAATGAGTGTGCTTTTGGTCATCACCACAATAATGCTCACCCTCGACGCCATGATTAGCCTCTGTGATATCAGGCGCGAGTAACATTGAAGCGAAGATCGCTCCTGTTGCTACCGTGCCAGCGACGAAGGCATTCTTATGCGCTACATGACCATCTTCTTTGACGAAGAAGTCACTGAGACGCTGTTTCGTGAGTTCGACGACATGAGTCTGCATGAGAGTTTATCTCCTTTTTTGTAAGGTGCTTCACCTAAAAGTCTCACAAAATACATCCATCCTATGCTACAATTAGGTGAGCACTGTCAGAGTCAGGTTATGGCAGAGCTTTCCGCGCCGATCGGTGTTTCTACCCCCTTCGGCGCACCTATGAAAAAATATCGGAGACTGCCACTACAAAAACGACTTCGTCTAAAAAAACGAAAATCGTCAACAACGGTGAGTTCGGTATAAAATTAATGCATTCACACCGAAACTCACGTTAGACCAGAGTTAGCAAGTTCCGTGCCAATCCCTTTCATAAAACACGCGATCTCTGTCGAACACACTGAAATTGAGAGAGCAGTATCTCCCACTCGGTTTACCAAAAACTATCCCTGAAGAAATGGAAGCTTCTCCTTATTCTCAAATTCCCTTGTTATCTCTCGAATCCAGATCTATTTCAAACTGCGTCTGTTTGACGCGATGCGTCCTGTTGACGCACATAATCGCGTCATTCTGGCAACGCCAACTTCTGCATCACATGAATCTGAGCAGCGAGCTGTTTTGTCTCTCTAATGTGTTGTAACCGTTTCGCTTCGCTCCATTTCTGATAAGCAAAGGGACCTATAACAATAACAGTCAGAACCAACGTAAGTAAGATGTATCTTTTCACAAAAATCCTCAGTTTCTCAAAATTTAGACAGGTGTAAACAAACGATTGTCAGTCTTTTTAGGGCTGGTTTTGGTATTCT
>JAGWBV010000011.1:2328-46845 GCA_021295715.1 Candidatus Poribacteria bacterium
CACCAAATGGCGACTTTACGGTTGGCCTCGCAGAAACCACACGCCATCTCTCAGCAGCCGGCTCATACACTTCAACGGGGGCAGGACGCCTATCACCCGCTTGCAAATCGGTCCCTCCAATGAGATAGATTTTATCCGCAACAACGACACTCGAAAATACCCATCTCAGATTTGGCATGTCAGGTTTCTGCCGCCATCGGTTCGTTTTGGGATGATACACTTCAATGGTAGTAAGCGCGGGGCCCCCTTGACCATCAGGCGGCCACCCAGACCCACCGATGGCGTAAAGGGTGTCCCGAATAACCGCTGCCTTAACGCCATCGCGTCGTGTCGGCACCATGTATCGGTCGCAGGATCATAGACTTCCACAAGATCGACGCGTCCTGGCTCCTCAGGCTTCTTGTCCCTTGGATGAACAGTCCCACCAATGGCATAGATTTTGCCAGCAACCACCCCGATGCCGAATGCCATACGGCGACGGGACATGTCCTGTTTTCTGACCCACGTGTCGGTTTCCGGGTCGTACATCTCAACAACATTCAGATTTTTTAAATTCACTCCCTTGTTGTCTTTCCCGACATATCCTGCCAAAACATAGATTTTGCCAGCAACAACAACTGTCAGCGGTTCAGATCGGGCAGTAGGGATATCAACAACTCTCTGCCACGTGTTGGTTTCTGGGTCATAGACTTCGACCAATGACATTCCAAAAGGACCCCGCCAAATACCAGGCTCATTTTCACGTTCAACACCCCGCAGATTTTCAAAGGGGGTACCACCGATGAGATAAATTTTACCCTCTACTACAGCGGTCGCGAATCCAACTCGTTGCGTTCGGAGTTCAGAGATCACCCGCCACTCGTCCGCAGCAGCATCTCCTATTGCAAAATGAGACAGCACCACAACGGTTCCCCATCCAACCATAACCGCTTGTAAAGACCGAAGTGTTTTGAACATTATTGATGCCTCCTTCTGAATGCAAACCGAATGTCAAGGATGTGCGGAAAAACTGAAGTGCTGTAGTGCCACAAGCCAGAAAACTGTTGATACCTTTGACCCTACGTTAACAGGTCTGTGTTTTTTTAACAAGGAAAAACGAAAAGTCCTCTATCCTCAAGAATCAACACCACCTAAATATTAATCTTTTGTAGCGTATCCTATTAGGTTGCACACTCTTATGCCCAAACTAACGGTTTATGCTACATAGTGGTAACTCGCGTTAAATATTATATTTTTTCAATTTCCTTTGCAACGTGCGTCTGCCGATCCCTAACACTTTCGCAGTTTCCGTCCGATTCTCATCAAGCCATGCTAACGTTTCACGGATGAACGCTTCTTCCATCTCTTCAAGCGTCGCCCCGAGCGGAACACCTACGATTTGCTCGTTTTCAGGCGTAGAAATACATTCGGAAACATCTGTATATTGCTTTCGGTAGGTCCGGATATTTTTTCGTAGATGCATTGGTAAAAGAACTTCATCTCTCGCCAGAGAAGCCCCTATCTCAATGGCGTTCTTCAATTCCCGGACATTTCCAGGCCAGGGATAGGCTTTGAGGAGAGTCAGTGTACTGGATGCTACTTGCAGAACCTTCGATTTAACGATCTCACGATGTTTTTCAAGAAAGTGGGCTACCAACATCTCAATATCCTCCCGTCGTTCTGACAACGGAGGTAGCGAGATAGAGGCAACATCTAACCGATAATAGAGGTCTTCACGAAACGTCCCATCTCTAACGGCTTGTGTGAGATCTCTGTTAGTCGCCGTTACAATCCGGACATCCATCGAAATTGACCTTTCGCCGCCAATTCGCTCAATTTTGTTATCCTCAATCGCTCTTAATAACTTCGGTTGCAGGGAAAGCGGCATCTCGCCGATTTCATCAAGGAAGAGTGTTCCCTTGTCCGCCCTTTCAAACTGACCGATACGCTGTGCCTCGGCACTCGTAAATGCCCCTTTCTCATGTCCAAACAACATACTCTCCAATAAACCCTCCGGCATCGCTGCACAGTTGACAGAAACCATCTCTCCCGATCTACCGCTGTTTTTATGAAGCGCACGGGAGACCAACTCTTTACCCGTCCCGGTTTCGCCAGAAATGAGGACTTTCATCGATGTCGCTGCGAAGTGCTCAATTTGTTTCAGGACTTCAAAAATCTGAGGACTATCGCCAATGATTTCACTGTAATCGCCACGTAATGTATTTCTTGACACTATAATTTGGGGCCTCCATATCAAGGGGTTACTGATTCAAGAAGACAGCACAATTGCTGTGTATCGAGTTGACATTCTTAAAGACCTGTTTTTTGATCGCATTTCGTGCATAAATGTCATAAAAACGAAAAAAATTGCGTTTTTATGGAGAAATGCTTGAGAGATATCCTGTTTCCTGTCTATGTGACACTGATCGTGCTTGAGCATCTACGCGATAAAAGCGATGTGGTATTGGAACGTATCTGTCCAAAGATACCCCATTGTCCAAACCTTAGTATAATAACCAATCACACTTTTTCAGGGACAAATTCAGTCCGATTTGGTATAATAATCCAAGTTGCTATCCATGTAAGTCGTGCAAGTAACTTCATTTACACTTTTGAATACTCCTCTCATAGATTAACTAAAACAACGTAAGTTTGACATAAGCGTATAGTTGGAGATCCTATACATTTTCACACGGACAGCGTTGGATTGTTGGGTTTCGCTGGGTCTGCTTCCATGAATGGTGTCGTTAAAAAGCAGTTTTTTTGGGGAAACCAAAGGGAGAGAACTCGAAAACGAAACCACCTACGTTATTAGAGGTAAAGTCTCCGACGCTACTGGCAACTCTACTGATGTCAGCGTAACCTTTGTAACCAAGGCTAAAGAATAAAAAGGACTTACGCAATTTTGAGCATCGTCCCACCCTGAAAGAGAGATCGTATAAAAAACGCAGACGGTTTCTTGACACAACCTAACAGGTTATGCTACAAAAGAGCAACGTGCGTAAGTCCTAATAAATTTAAGGTAGACTATGCAGAAATTAACGATTGATGGTGAAACGTATACAAGTTCAATAGGGATGCGGTTCGTCAGGATTGAACCGGGGACATTTATGATGGGTTCAGAGAATGCGGCCCTATCGGATGAGCTGACAGCTGGAAAAGCATACCTCCGAGACGGTGATTGGGATGAACAGCCGGTGCATCAAGTAACCCTCACCACACCGTTCTATATCGGCATTTTTCAGGTGACGAATGCACAATATGAGGCTTATGATCCCACACACCGTGCGTTGAAGAGTCTTCGGGACACGGGTTTCTCAAAAGAAGACAATGAAGCGGTTGTGTTTGTGGATTGGCACGATGCGACGCGCTTCTGTGAATGGCTCTCCGAGAAGGACGGACTTCCCTATCGACTGCCAACCGAAGCGGAGTGGGAATATGTGTGTCGTGCGGGAACAACAACCCATTTTCACACGGGTGATACACTCCCGCCTGAATTCCATAAAAACGTTGGAGAGAGTTGGTACCCGGATGCGGGGCGGGGCCGTGGCGCAGAAGAAATCGTGCCTTTGCATGTTGGGAAAACCCCACCCAACGCGTGGGGTGCATACGATATGCACGGGAACGTGGAGGAGTGGTGCCAAGATTGGTATGGGACTTACGAACCGGGTCCACAGACGGATCCAGTGGGTAGGGCAGAAGGTTTGTATCGCGTTACACGGGGTGGTAGTCACTCGACGTTACTCTGTTATCTACGCTCAGCGAACCGGATGGGAGCAGTACCAGAAGATAAGCACTGGTACATCGGATTCCGTGTCGTCTGTGGTGAGATGCCGCAAACTTCCCCGACACCGGCACCGAAAGTGGGGTTATGGGGACGCGATGTTAAACAGGAAAATAGGAGTGCTCCCGCGCCAGAATCCCCCTATTTTGCGGAACCGCTCACTTATGTTAAAATTTCTGAAGGTTCAAACGGACCGCTTTTTTCGGCGCATAATCACGTTCCGGCGATTACCGAATGTCCGAACGGCGATATGTTCGCAGCGTGGTATTCATGTGTGACAGAGCGGGGACGTGAATTGACAGTCGCCGCGAGCCGATTGCGCTTTGGCGAAGCCGAATGGGACCCCGCCGAACCTTTCTGGGGTCCGCCCGATCGGAACAATCATGCCACCTCTCTGTGGCGAAACGAGAATGGACGGATTTACCATTTCAACGGACTCTCAGCAGCCGCAACGTGGGGTCCGTTAGCGTTGGTGCTACGCCACTCCGATGATAACGGTGCGACTTGGTCGAAACCGCGCTTCATATCGCCAGAGCATCGGCTCCGACACATGCCGATCGCTTCTGTTTTCCGAAGGCAGGACGGTTCTATTCTCCTCGCTTGCGATGCGGTGAGTGGCGGAGACGGCGGCACCGCAATATGGCTCAGCGAAGACGACGGTGACACATGGTATGATCCGGGAGCAGGACAACCGATTCCCGAATTTGCCGATGGTAAACAGGGCGGATGGATCGCGGGTATCCACGCTGCTGTGGTGGAACTCACAGATGGCAAGTTGATGGCTTACGGCAGAGGTGATACAATCAACGAACGGATGCCGAAGAGTCTCTCCGCAGATGGGGGTCGGACGTGGCATTATAGTGCCAGTCCGTTCCCAGTGGTTTCAGGCGGACAACGGTGTGTGCTGCTACGACTTCAAGAGGGACCGATTTTTCTCGCGACCTTCACGGGAGATCGGAGGGAACCGACATCCATGCCGATCGTTGATGCCTCCGGCAATGAACGTCTCGTGACCGGACTCTTTGGGGCACTGTCTTATGACGATGGCGAAACATGGGAATGTATGCGACTGATTACGGATGACGGAGCAGATCGAGAGATCGACACGATGGATGGACGCCCCTTTACGATGGGACTAAACAGTGCCGAACTCGGTGGTTACCTCGCCGTTTGTCAAGGACAAAATGGGATCATCCATCTGATCAGTAGTCGTCAACATTACCGATTTAACTACACGTGGTTGAAAAAGGCACCCCCATCGAAAGTACGAGATTAATTATGAAGGGACTGGTTAAACAATCCCAATGCTTAGCTTTGGGTCCAACCGCGTTGGCTCGTGCTGGTGTCAAAAAAGATTTGACATTGGCTATAAAATGTGGTATGATTATAGTATCAGGTTGGCAGGCATTTCCAGCGTAACCACAAGGTTACGTGCCTGCCTCCCACTGGAAAGGGGATAAACACCTGATACCTGATAGACCCAATGATTGTATCACATAAAATAGCCTTAGACGCAACAGACGATCACTGCACGTGGTTTTCACAACAATGCGGTTATGCCCGTTTTGCGTTCAACCACGCTTTAGAGGACTACAACAACGAACCTCGTCACTGGAAGGAACTCAATAAGCGTTTCAATAGAGTCAAGCGTGGTATTGACTGGGCAGGTGGAATGGATCAACGTGCTGCGTTGTTTGGAATAAAGAACCTTGGAGACGCTATCAGTCGCTGGAAAAGCGGTCAAAATAGGAGACCGAAGAAAAAGAGACGGAAAGACCGTCAGTCGTATAGCACCGACCCGAACACAGTAAAAGTAGAATGGAAACGTATCAGACTCCCGAAAATCGGTTGGGTGCGTATGTATCAGAAGTTGCGACATAAGGGTGAGATTACAAAGGTAACCATATCAAGGACGGCACACCGTTGGTTCGTATCTCTAACGGTAGATACAGGAAAACCGAAGGAAACCCCACGAGACACACGTGGACTCCCTGTTATCGGCATAGACGTAGGTATCAACTCACTGGCGACCCTTGATACAGGTAAGCAGTATCCGAACCCAAGACCTTTGAAGAAGTATGAGAAAAAACTTAAGCATGAACAACGTAAATTGAGCAAAAAAGAGTTTCTATCGAATAACTGGTATAAGCAGAAACGTAAGGTGGAATGTATCCACTATAAGATCGCTTGTATCCGAAATGACGCTCACCATAAAGCGACTACAGAAATAGTCAATATGGCAAGCGTTATTGGAATAGAAACACTCAAGATTACGAACATGCTTAAGAATAAGAACCTCGCCAAAGCCTTATCAGATAGTGCATTAGGCGGGTTTCTCGCTCTGCTCAAATCAAAAGCAGAAATGCTTGGGATCCCCGTTAGAGAAGCTCCGCAATTTTATGCTTCAAGCAAGACGTGTAGCAACTGCGGGCATCAGAAAAAAGAACTCTCATTATCAGAAAGAACCTATCATTGTGACGAATGCGGTTCTTCTATAGACAGAGACGTAAACGCTGCAATAAACCTAAAAAATCTCGCCGTCGGGCAGGCGGAGAGTTAAAACGCTTGTGGAGTTTGTATAAGACCTCCACAAGGGAGGCAATAAACTGTGAAACAAGAACGGAGGAATCCCACTGCTTTAGCTGTGGGTGGTGTCAAACTCCCTTTTTTACATCAGGAAGTAGAAGTCAGTACCGATTTGCGAGATAGTAACGACATCCTTGACAATCCCGATGCCTTGCAGGAGCGAATGGCAACGGATGGGTATCTCCTCATTCGTGGATTACACGACACGGACGCGATCGGCACGGCGCGTCGACAGATTCTGGAGAAACTCGCAGCAAAAGAGATGCTCGCACCGGATACAGCATTGATGGACGGGATCTTTAACCCCGATTACCCCGAACCGACATCAACCGGCTCAATGGGAAACAAGGCATTGACGCAGATGCCAGCCTTCAAAGCGGTTGTTGAGGGTGAACCTATCATGAACTTTTTCAAGGGATTCCTCGGCGGCGATGCCCGAACGTTCGATTTCAAATGGCTGCGCACGGCGGGACCCGGATCAGGTTCCCCGATCCATTACGACATCGTTTTTATGGGCAGAGGGACACAAAACCTCTATTCTTGCTGGACTCCCTTTGGCGATGTGTCGCTGGACATGGGTCCGATTGTGTTCTGTCTCGGCTCCAACCGATTTGAAGAGGTTCGAGCGACCTACGGACAGTCAGACGTGGACAGAGATCTGATTGAGGGACATTTCAGCGATAAACCGCTTGAGATCGTCGAGAAATTTGGGGGACACTGGGCAACAACAACGTTTTCAGCGGGTGATGTTATCATTTTCAGCATGTTTCTGATGCATGCTTCACTCGTTAATACCTCTAACAAAGTTCGGATTACCGCAGACACCCGCTATCAGCTCGCTGCTGAACCTATTGATGAACGCTGGGTTGGAGAAAAACCGAAAGGGCATTACGCATGGAAGCAGGACGAGGCAAAGATTGAATCCTTGGAAAAATCACGACGGAGATGGGGTGTTTAATCGAGTGACACGTTCTCAGAAACACTTCTTCCATACAGATAGGAGTTCTTCGCTGGGACTTTATCGGTAGCCTACCTTACAAATATTTAAAACGGTAGCCTGCAACAATACGCAGAAATACTTTCTTCGCATTGGATTTTAGCGTTTGCAAAAACACGCAGGCGGATTTGAGAAACGCACTTCAAAGATGGAACGCACGTCAGTTAACCGCAAGGAAAAATTAAAATCTAAATTTCTACCTCTCCTTCTCATCCTGTTTTGTGGGGTTGCCCTCGGTGTCGGTATTCGGCATTACAAGGATAGCAGGCCTCCTGTCGTAGCGTGGGAGGTTTACTTCAATGAGGTCGATGCTGGGGACAGCCACGATTCGCTTGAGAACCGTCTCGTCGAGAAACTTATCACTGCGGCATCGCGAGTCGATGCTGCCCTCTATCATTTGGACTCCACACCAATAGCCGAGGGCTTAATCAAAGCCTACCGCCGCGGGGTCCAGGTCCGAATCGTCACTGAAACAGACAACATTGATGAGGAAGCAATTGCGCGATTGCAAGAAGTCGGCATCCCTGTCGCCGACGATGGAGATCCTGACAGTTACATGCACCACAAATTCATCGTGATTGATGAGCGATACGTCTGGACAGGCTCCTACAACACCACCTATAACGGCGCGTATAGAAACAAGAATAACGTAATATTCATCGATTCTGTCCCACTGGCGTATAACTTCACACAGGAATTCCGAGAACTGTTCCGGCAAATGCGGGCTGAGAAATCTTCTGGCGCGTCTGTTGTGCATCCGAAAGTGACACTGAGTGACGGGACGCAGATATTCACCTATTTTTCACCAGACAACGACATTATCTCGTCGCTTCTAAGAGAGATTGGATCTGCCAAGAAGTCGATTCACTTCATGGCGTTTTCGTTCACGCAAGATGACCTCGGTCGTGCGATGCGGAATCGTTTTGAATCAGGGATTGATGTACGAGGTGTGTTTGAAGAATGGCAGATCAGTCGATACTCCGAATTTAAACCGATGAAGGCGGCAGGTATGTCGGTTATTCAAGACAGGAATACGGGAACGATGCATCACAAGGTAATTGTTATTGATGAGGAGACCGTGATTACGGGTTCGTACAACTTCTCCAAAAACGCGGAAGAGCGCAATAGTGAGAATCTATTGATTATCAAAGGAAACCCCGATATTGCCCAAGCATACCTCGCCGAGTTCAATCGGGTTGCTCGTTAACGCTTTTCACCCAATATCACAGTACAATGTTCTTCGGCACCATTTCTACCGACCTTAAGGCGAACTTCAGTATCGGGTCGCTTGCTGACAACACATCTCAACAACTCGGCGTAGGAGTGCACAGGGACTTCGTTAAATTCGAGGATAAGGTCTCTGGGTAAAAGACCGCCCTTGTGCGCCGGACTGTTTTCAATTACACCCGTAACGAAGATCCCGAACTCGCCGACATCAACTTCAACACCGAGCCAGCCGCGAGCGACTTTCCCGTGTTCTATAATTTCTTTGGCAACAGCACGAACCGTCTCTATCGGCATAGCGAAGGTGATTTCCTGATTACGGATTCCCAACGGTGGCGACTGAAGCAGAAATTGTGTAATGTCTATATCGTCCTGCTTCTTGAACAGTACATCCGCAGGCGAATTCGTCCGGGTGGGTTCCGTCAAGACTGCGAGGATCATCCCAACGACCTCTCCTGATGTGTTTACGACTGCGCCACCACTATTGCCGGGTGTGACCGCGGCGTTGATTTTAATTAATTCTCCACACAATTGATTCGGCAAAGTATCCCAACCTCCGACAATACCGAAAGAGACAATGGGACTCTGTCCATAAGTGCTCCCTATTGTCACGACCCACGAACCGGTATCAATTTTTGAAGAATCACCCCACTTATGAGGCGATATGAGTTCAATCCACTCGCCAGATACCTTTGGTTCAACGACATCTGCTATTGGCGCGGATTCGTGCAGTGAATTTGCAATCCGAAGCACCGCAATATCAGAGAGTATATCCGTGCCGACCAATTTTGCCGAAGACACCTTTTTATCGTTAAAGATCACCTCAATCTTGCTTGGCGTTTCCATTTCAAAAGTGGTCGTCACAACGTGTCCAGCGGTGTCAATAACAATACCGGAACCGATATTTTGGCGCGTAAACGCCAACTTTTCTGTGTCCGATGGAAGCGGCACCGACATCACCTGTGTCGCGACAACCTTTACAACTGCCGGACGCGCATCAGTGACGACTCTCTGAAAATCCTTTTCAAGCCTCTGCAGGACGCTCTCATTCGCGAAGCCGGGAATGACGATAGAGAAAAGTAGACTCAGTAATCCAATTATCAATTGGTGTTTTAATTTTGGCATGCACATGCTTTACTTTCCTTAATTGCACATTTTGAGCAGCCTCTGGAAATCGCGAGTAAAACTCGCTCCTACAAAAAGAGGCTACGTATGCCTCGCTGAACTAAAGCCCACCCCGCGTGGAGGCGTTGGTATAACTCACCTGTTTTAAGACGTAATGTTGTTGCGTGGGTCGGACTGGCGTTGAGATAACACCACTCGGTAGACGTTGGCTCCTGTTTCCCACAACCCGTCGCGTCCCTACCGGTGAGGTTGCAACTTGGATTTCTTGAGACTCAGATGTTATCGCAGCTGAACGGGAGCCTCGATCAAATAGGAATCCGTCTTGATAGAGATAGGTACCAGTTATGGCGAGAATTATCGCCAGAATGCCACTGAATGCCCATACTGGACGGCGAAATACATCCAGCAGTTGTTTCCAATCTGTTGTCGCGATCCCCTTAACTCCACGGATCTCGCGTCGCTCTTCGTCGATCCGTTGTAGCACCGTCGGCATAAAGTAGGGTGAAGGCTCAATCTGTGGCAGTTGCTGGACGGCTTTAACAGATTCCTGGAATTTGGCATATTCCTGCTGACACGCCTCACACGCCGCAATGTGTTTCTCAAAACTCTGCAACGCCTGATAATCAAGTGTGTCCTCAAAATGATCGGAAAAATGTTCCTCAGCCTGTAGGCAGTTCATAATAAACGACTCCTATGAACATTAGATAAACGGTTTTAACTTATCCTTAAGCATGAGTCGGGCACGATTGATACGAGATTTCGTTGTCCCGCTCCGGAGCTCCAATACCTCACTGATTTCGTCGTAACTCAATCCCTGCAGGTCGCGTAAGACGAGCGGGAGTCTGTACTGTTCTGGCAATTCCGCGATCGCTTTTTGGATTGCGTTGCGTAATTCTTTACGTTCAAGTTCTACATCCGGTTGGAAAGTAGGATTCGCGGGCGCATTTGCGATCAGATCGATTTCTTCTGTGTCGTTGCCACCATCACTTCCGGTGTTCACCACGTTATCAACTCTGTATTTGTCCCGCCGCTCTCGATTTCGGATTTCATTTTTACAAAGGTTTTTAGCGATGTGATACATCCAGGTCTTAAAATGTGCTCGCCCGGGTTTATAACGATGCGCCGCTTTAAACATACGCATGAACGTCTCCTGCGCCAAATCCTCAGCGTTATCCCTATCATTGATGAACCGAGCAATAAAATTAATGAGCGGCTGCTGATGTCGGCGCACGAGAAGCGTAAACGCGCCTTCATCTCCTTTTTGGTAGCGTTGCATTAATTCATCATCTAAGTCAAGCATCAGGTTCCTCCGGAGGTGCTTATCCATAATATACACCGAACCTCAGATTTGGTTGCAATTTTTTTGGTGCATGAAAATGGAGACCGGAAATCAGATATATAGTAAAACCCGTAATTACTTATACACCAACGCAAGGGCGAGGTTACAAACCTCGCCAGCTGTGGAGGCTCTTGTTCACTGACGAACTGTAAACATATTTTTGGATTTTACTGTATTATGGTGCGTGTCTTGACCTTAAAACGGGTTTTCGTGTATGATTATTTTGATAAAGCACGACGCAATCCTACAAAAATTTAGCATATTTATACAGCGGATGTCAAATTCAGAATGGAACAATTGCTTTCAGATGGAGGTATACATGTTTGATCAGGTCTTACAAGAAGTCGAAGCACAGTGTAAAGAAGAGAGAATTCCAATGTTGGGGGAAGAAAAGGCGAAATTTCTCGCCGCTTGCGTTGAAAAGGCAAAACCGTCTCTCATTGTCGAATGTGGAACCGCTATCGGTTATTCCGGACTCTGGATGCTACGTGTGTTGAAAGCCGCTGGCACCGGACGCTTGATAACGATCGAGATAGATGCTGAGCGCGCCGCGCAAGCACGAACGAATTTCGAGCGCGCCGGAATGGCAGCCCTGGTTGACTCACGTATTGGTGATGCACAAGAAGTGCTCAAAAGCATTCAAGACCCTGTTGACTTTCTGCTCCTCGATAATAACTTCAACAATTACTTCCCGTGTTTTCAGGCAATTGAACCGCAGTTGACAAATCCCGCAACCGTTGTAGCGGACAACGTCGGTATCGGTGCCGAATCAATGGCAGATTACCTGTCGCACGTCCGAGAGCGTTATGAATCCGAAACACACTGGTTTGACATCGATCTTCCGTGGGTGAAACAGGACGCAATCGAAGTGAGCATTTATCGACGTTAGTTTTTTATTGTCTGAATCAGGATTCACAGGATTTTAGGATTTGCAGGATGGGAGATATTCCACGACTGACAACTGTTCTCTACAAAATTACCGAAATATTTTTAAACGTCATCTCACGTCTTCAATAAATACCGGTATTACCAAAGGAGTACGTTTGTATGGATTATGATTTTACGATCGTTGCACGGCTGCCTTCACCGGATGATAACGTTGCTATTGCCACACAAACCTTAGAAGGTGGCACGCGCATCCGTTATAGCGGTTCTAATGGGGAACAGCAGTTTCAACTATCGCATACCATCTTAGAAGGACATCGGTTCGCGATACAATCAATTTCGGAAAGCGAGCCGCTATTGTCATGGGGTCTACCTTTCGGTTTTGCTACACGTTCTATTTCCCCCGGCGATTACGTGTGCAATCAAAAGATGATTGATTCGTTATCAATTAGAAACCTACCCTTTGAATTGCCAGAGACCCCCAATTTCAGCGATAAAATGGCACCCTATCAATTAGATGAAGCAGAATTCCGCTCAGGAAAACAGGTGCAACGTCATGCAAATGAACGTCCCTTCTTGGGTTATCAGCGTCCCGGTAATCGTGGCGTTGGCACGCGAAACTATATCGTCGTTATGGGAACAACTGCACGAACCTCTGGCTTTGCGAGAAGACTCGCCGATATGTGTTCTGTAGGAGGGGTTTGTAACCCCGAGGCATTCCCCAACATAGACGGCATTGTCGCCGTAACGCACACGGAGGGTGGTGAAAGTCAGACTCCGAATAATATTGATATGCTGCTCCGAACGCTCGCTGGCTTCACCGTCCATCCGAATATCGGCGCGGTCCTGCTTGTTGATTACGGCACCGAGGCAGTCACAAACGAAATGCTCAAGGCGTATATGGCGCGCGAGGGATATGCTCTGGATGATGTTGTGCACCATTTCTATCGACTACAAGGCAGTTTCGACACCGATTTAGCCGGTGGTGCAGAAATTATTAACGGATGGTTGGACGGCGTAGACAGCGTCGCGCGCACCGAGCAATCCTTGGAACACCTCAAAATCGCCTTGCAGTGTGGCGGTTCTGATGCGTTTTCCGGTGTATCGGGGAACCCACTCGCTGCCTACGTTGCGAAAGAGGTTATCCGTTATGGTGGGTGTGCCAACCTTGCGGAAACGGATGAACTTATCGGTTCCGAGGCGTACGTGCTACAGAACGCCCGCGACCTACCGACAGCGCGTAAGTTTCTCAAGACAATTGAACGTTTCAAGGAACGCGTGGCGTGGCACGGACACTCCGCAGAGGGAAATCCATCTGGGGGTAACAATTTTCGTGGACTCTATAACATCGCCATTAAATCGATCGGTGCGGCGATGAAACGGCACCCTGAGGTCTGTTTGGATCATGTCATTGACTACAGCCAACTGATGGAGAAACCGGGTTACTATTTCATGGACAGTCCCGGCAACGATCTGGAGAGCATCGCTGGACAGGTTGCATCAGGTTCTAACATGATTTTCTTTGTCACTGGGAACGGCTCGATTACCAACTTCCCGTTCGTACCGACCCTTAAAATTGTCACGACGACAGGGCGATATGAAATGCTTGAAAAGGACATGGACGTAAATGCGGGTGCGTATCTCGATGGCACACCGATGGAAGAACTCGGTGAGTCTATGCTCAACTTGACGGTGGACGTGGCATCAGGTGAACGTTCTGTTGGTGAAAAAGCCGGGCACTCGCAAGTCTCGCTGTGGCGCGATTGGAAGCAGACGGGTCCGGTGGATTTAAATCCGTTGTTGACAGACTCCGAATTGAAGCCTGGCGAACCGATTCCGATCGAAACCCGCGAAGTAGCCGCGAGTTCTCAGGAATTGCAATTCAGCGCACTTCAAACAGAAGATGGATGCCGTACGGATCAAGTGGGACTGATTTTGCCGACCAGTCTCTGTTCTGGACAGATTGCACAGATGATTGCGCACCGTTGCAACGAACGGAGAATTGGAGAAAAGCAAGGCATCTCGCGTTTTGTTGCCCTCCCACATACAGAAGGGTGTGGCGTCTCCGGCGGACGGTCAGAGGAGATTTACACCCGCACGATGATTGGACACCTCACGCATCCGACGGTTGCCCTTGGTTTACTCCTCGAACACGGTTGTGAAAAGACACACAACGACCATGTCCGACATGAAATCCAAAAACTCGGCATATCGGCGGAACGCTACGGTTGGGCGAGTGTGCAATTAGATGGCGGCATTGATGCAGTTATTGAGAAGGTGCAAGACTGGTTTTCGGAGGAACTTACGGATAAACCGACTGTTCCGGTTGTCGATGCGGGATTAGAACACCTCTGTATAGCCGTAACATCAACTGGAATAGCGACTGAAGAAGTCTCGGAGTCTCTGACGCAATTGACGCATAGAGTTGTCGTTGCGGGGGGAACGGTCATCGTGCCAGCAAATGCGGAATGGCTATCAGCAGTCAGCGGTCAGCCGTCAGTGGGTCGTCTGACAAACACACGGAGAACTATTACACCGACGTTGGCGTATGGGCAGCGGGTTGAGAAGCCGGGCTTCCATATCATGGAAACACCGACCGATCAGCAGACGGAGACGCTGACAGGGTTAGGCGCGACGGGTGTGGATCTGGCACTTGCGCATATCGTCGGGGCACCTTTACAATCGCATGTAATGGTCCCACTGATTCAGGTCTCTACAGATGCCACAACACAAGCCAACTACGGTGCGGATTTGGATTTGGAGACTGCTGATGTTGACGAGTTGTTAGCGTTAGTTATAGAAGTGGCTTCGCGGCAGTATACACCGAAGTTGCATGGTAAAGGGAATACGGATTTCCAGTTGACGCGAGGATTATTGGGAATTTCAATGTAATCAGATAAGACCTCTTTTCTTGGCACGGTATCTCAGACTGTGTTATAATTTTATGGCAATTTCAAGTCGAGAAATAATTAAAAGGCTAAAAAAAGAAGGTTGGACATTGGTTCATGTTGTTGGTAGCCATCACCACTACAAGCATCCGGACAGGCCCGGCAGAGTGACCGTTCCTCATCCCAAGAAAGACCTGAGAAGACAGACATTGTTGAGTATCTGTGGACAAGCAGGTTGGAATGGATGGGACCCGAATTGGAAGAAAAACAGAAGAACACGAGGTATGCTATGCAGAGGGATTACCCAATTGTTATTCACAAAGATCCAGACAGTGACTATTGTGTAACTGTGCCAGATTTGCCCGGTTGCATAACTGCTGGGGATACACTTGATGATGCACAAAACCAAGCATTGGAAGCTATACAATGCCATATCGAAGGCATGCTGCTTGATGGCGAACCCATTCCTGAAGCGAAAGAGATTGCATTTCACCAAAACAATCCAGATTATGTTGATGGCACGTGGAAGTCTGTCGCAATAACTTTGCCTGATATTTCCGAAATTCAGGTGCGTCACTCTGGCCGGATTCAAAGATTTCTCCAATGGTTCAACCGAACGACTCAAACTATTCGATGAGAGTGGTCTACGCCGAGTTAACCGGATTAAACACGACGGGCATTAGAACGAAATCCGCAGCAATTCCACAGGAAAATTAGCCATAACAGTTGGCTTGTGGAATGTCATCAAACCGAGCGTCAACCATTTATCGATTGAGGGCAAGGAAACGGCAAACCTGTCTGATTTAGGTATGAGATCGTTTCTCGTAAAAGGCGTTTTCTCGCCCCATCCTCGCGTAGAATAGTGTGCAAACCACATTCCAGCGGCTGATCCAAGGATACCCGCGATAACATACGGTTTATGGCTCTCCGCCTCAGTCAGCAGAACTGCCCCATTGCCAAATAAGGCACCCGCATACGCGCCAATTTGTATCAAAGCTGCCCTGCCGGCTGTGTATTCACCTTTAGCAGTCAAATTATAGCCAAGATATGTTCCTACCGGTAAGCCGACCATAGTGGCAAATACGTAAGGGCGCGGTGCTTCTACATCCATTAGAGAGGTAATTCCGATTGCATAGGCACTGCCAACCAATCCGCCAAAGGAGATGAGATGTGAGCGTCCCTCATTAATCGGTTTGTTGTAAATCAACTTTGTTGTTGCCCACGTTCCGATAGGGACTCCAGCCATTATGGATGCAACATAGATTTTGGCTTGCGTCCACTCTTCAAGGTTTTCGATATTGGCGACATACGGAATCGCGAACCCATAGAATCCCCCCACAAAACCGCCATTGGTCATCAAATAGGATTCACCCTTTTTAAACCATCTGTGATCAGTCAGTCTATGAGCAATCAGCCCGCCTATTGGCGTAGCGAGCATTGCAGACGCAAAATAAGCCTTTTCATTCTCTGATTCAAACAACACTGGCACTGCGAAACCGTATAGGGTGCCGGCGAGACTGCCCGATAGGATTAAGTTAGTGCGCCCCACACCAAGCCGATGGTTTCTTGTTGCTGCAAGCGCGCCCGCAAAAGATCCGCCGCCAATGAGGAGCTCCAATCCAGCGAATTGGCTTCCTGATTCAAGGTCAAGGATGAGAGCGGTCCCCGGTCCGTAAAGCGAAAGCCCATATAGTGTTGAGGCGGCAACCATTAGCGTCCTGCCTTCCTGCTGCTCTTTTAAGGAAATGCTCTGTTCGGTTTGCGTTTGGGAATAGCCTTCATGCACAAAGCACATAAAAATAAAAGCCACAAAGCAAACAAGAGAAATGGCTTTGTGAAACGTAAAACGCGTTCGCATTATAAACCGCTCCTGATTTCCGATCACGGTGTGTGATTCTGTTGATTCATGAGGTGCTACTATCCAGATTAATCTTCACCTTTAATGGCGATGATAGAAACAGCCGTAGTAGGAAATGCCGATGGTTTGTAGTTGCCATCTGGTGCTTTGGTCGGGAATTTGTACTGAATTATAATTTTTGTCATAAAGCGACTTAGATAAATCATAACGTGAGTTTGATAAAAGTGGAATGTCGGGTTTCGCTACCGGTATTGAGGCAGAAAGTGTCTTGAAAAGTGGCATATCCGTCCCAATACTAAGACTTTTGGTGTGTATTTACTGCTCTACCTGCAGGAAACACCCAAGCAAAAACACCTACAGATTTATTTTCAAACTGGCGTAATCATACCAATTTTTTTAAAAACAATAAAATTTACCGTTGGCATCAATTACGCTTGCAGATTTGGAAGCAAATTGTGGACCCTAATGGGCGAGTACAAGAAGTTTAGTAAGGATTCAATCTATTCATGGATAGGACCGGGACCCGCCTCTAAGAAAAGAGACGGGTGTACATAACGATTAACACCTACAGTGGTAATGAAATCGGTGCGCCGATTTGGGAGGAACGGTAGGTTGCCTCTGCCAACTCGATACCGTCTCTACCCATCCGTCCGTGGGTCGTCGGTTCCGCTTCACCGGCGATGCATTGGAGCCAATGGTCGATGCTCGTTCCTTTTGCCGCTACCCCCCAATATCGCTGCTGCCGCCGTTCCTCTGGCATGTTGCGGTAGGTATCATCATCTGGCACAGGCGCAGTGAATTCTTCCACTTCCGCCATGTCGTGCGTTTTCCAACGGAGTCCGTTCTGAATCAACGTCGCGGAACCTTTGCTCGTGACGAGACCGTTCCCGCTGTTCCGAATCTCAGATGCCCAACTCTTCATCATCATACCAACCCCACCGTTCTTGAAATGCACGGTCAACACTGCATTGTTCTCCACGGCTTCTTCGGCAGATGGGTAAGTGCCACCAAGCGGCACATGGCTTGTGAACCCGTAGACCGTAGAGGCGGGACCGTAGAGCCACAACCAGATATCGAGTTCATGAATCGCTTGCTCTACGAGCATACCGCCCGACTCTGCCTTCACAAAGAGCCACGGATGCCGTTCCGGTGAAAACCAGCCGACTTGATTGGAATACGCCATTTGCAGAGTGCCGAGTGTGCCATCGTCCAATAAGGATTTCAGTTTCATGTAACCCGGACTGAACCGCATCATATAGGCGACCATCAGGAGGACCCCTGCCTCTTCAGCAGCGGCGATCATTGCTTCACCCTCCGCGACGTTACAACACATCGGTTTCTCCATCAAGATGTGTTTGCCAGCAGCGGCGGCAGCGCGGGTGATTTCGAGATGTGGACGCGGATGGGCACAGACATCGACTGCATCTATATCCTGCCTATCGAGGAGCGCGCGGTAGTCTGTGTAGGCATCAGCACCGAACTGGTCTGCTTGCTCATTTGCTGATGCTTCGTTGATGTCAGCGATTGCGACGATGTCAGCGCGTCGCGTCGGTTCTTGATAATAGGGAGCATGGAGATTTCGGAAGATACCGCCACATCCGATAATACCGACTCTGATTCTATCCATTTTTTAATTTTTCCTTGCGGGTAGATACCGTGCGTTTCGACTTTGACGTGCGTTCCTTATAACCGCCCTCCATTACATTACGGGCTATGGGTTTCGGTCTAAGGAAACCTCTTTACTGGCTGCTGATTGCTAACTGCTGGTGTCACCTACTACTTTTAAGGATAGGAGGCGGGGTCTCGTCGGCTAAAAGTTCGAGTGCCTCGGCGATGAGTGCGTGCTGCAATTCTGGGTTGTCGGGTTCACCGAGCGGATGTCCAAAGCCATACGGAACAAGCAAGGCACGAGGTGGTTTTACTTTCCTCGTAATTTCCTCAATAAGGGTAATTGAAACCGTGGAAATTCCCACATCTTCAACAGCACGTTGTATCAATCCGACGGATTGATTGCACATCGGTCAGACAGGGGTTAAGAAAGCGACGTTCACACCATCGGTTTTAAGCATCTGTGCAACCTCAGGTGCGGTTTGCGTAATAAGGGCGTGCGGTTTTGTAATGGATCCCATAAAACTGAAGTGTCTGTGATTGAGCGAACCGATTTTACCTTCGATCTCCAACTCCCTGAATCTATCAAGTGGGAACGCAAGGTTCGGATCTGTTTCGAGACCCCGTTCATCGTAAGCGGCACTTTTATGTCCATTTATGAGTGCTTGTGTCTGAACGGAATTTGGGATCTCTCGGTAGGAACAATCTCCGTTCCCAAAGGGATCCTGCCCCTCAAGCAAAAAACCGGCGGTTGTAATGAGCGCGACGCTACATTCATTCAACGGCACGCGCAGCGGCGTATGCGGCGATTCCTTATACCGCTTACCGCGATAAAGCTTCATAAAGAATCGAGATAGAGGATCAAGTTGACGCAAAGGTGCCATAGGAACCTCGTATTAGCCGTTCGCGAAAATGAGTCGCGTCCTATTTTGGCACGGGAATTGGACTGTTTGTCCAGTTATGCCGCTTTCAATGGTAGCGAAGCCGATTTCATTGACAGCAGTATAATCGTCACGCGCACAATCGGGCAAGGGTCCACCGTCTAAGTAATCGGTAATCTGTTTATATGCGACCTTGAACGGACCCACGTTTTCAGGAAGATCGAGGGTTGCGTTATCAACTAACTTCCCCGCTTTATGCACAGTGGTGTCGCTATAAAAACCTGCCTGAACGCTGCCTTCACTGCCGAGGACATCAACCGAGAATCCACCCCGTGTGCCATGGTTTCCGACATGGAAACCGATAATACCACTTTCAAATTGGATCGTTGAACCCACAATCGCCGGTTCTGGTTCATAAGGCTCTGGCACATCCCCACCACCAGAAACATATCCAGTCACTGAAACCGGGTCATAGCCAGCGAACTGGCAAATCATGTCCGTCGTGTGGATAGCGAAGGAAAGCACACCCCCACCACAATAACCGATAACGGTTTCCACCTCGCCGATGAGTCCGTCCTTGATAAGCGATTGGAGACGTATGAGGTGTGGTGCCCAATGCCTCGTGTAATCCACGACAATCGGAATTCCTTTCGCGTCGGCACCTGCGGTCATCGTATCGACCTCTTCGAGGGAACATCCAGCGGGTTTTTCGAGGAAGATGGCTTTGATGTCCGCCCTTAGGACGTTCTGCATTACCTGAAAATGATGCGGTCCGCGCACACAGACAGCAACGATGTCTAAATCTTCACTTTCAAGCATCTGCGTATCCGTTTCGTAGTAGTTTATGGAATTGGTTGGGAAGGCAGGTCCCCACACCTGTTGAAATTCTGTTTGGCGTTCCTGGGACATGTCAGCGACTGCGACCAATTCGGTTGTCTCACAAAAACGGATACCGCCTGTGTGGCAATAGGGATAAGCGTCATCTGGTGTTGAATAACGGGCGGCGATACTGCCCAATCCGATGATACCGACACGATACATTGCGATTTCTCCTTTTTCGAGGGTTGCCTAAGAAGATAGCATAGACGCGGGAAATTGGCAAGAGAATAGGAGAATTGGTGGGAATAAGCTTTTTATTTTCGTGTGTGAGAGGGTTGTTTAAGTGTCCCCCATAAGGTCGCCTGCGTATTCTTAGTTGGAGAAACAGCGAGGAATCCGGAGGGTACCCATACGGGCTGCCTCCTTAAATTGTTGTATCGGTTGAATTTACGCTACAATCATTGTAAAATAAATATACAATTTGTGGGAGTTTGGGCAATTTGTTTTTTATAGATATATGTGATTAAGGTACAACGAATAATACACTGAAACTTATGAGACCCGCGCGCTGCAGCGCGTGTATACTGAGGAATAATTACACATCCAATGCGACTTTTAATAATATCAATTATCGTTATTTCTTGTGTCATTAGTGCTCCGGTGTTCTCGGATTCTTGGTTGTGCGGGACACCTCTCCTGCATCAAGAGCATATCAGTCAACAGCCCCCTGAAGAAATTCCCGCTGCACCTGCCGCCCCGGTTCAAATCGGACACGTAGAGCGACTTTTTATTCACATTCCTGAGGCAGAGGTAATAGCGACGTGTATCGCTAAGAGTGAACACCTCTATGTCTATGTCGAAAATTCAGTGCGAGATCTGTTCACGGATGCTGAAGCTGCTGCGGTAGCAAGAGAATTTGACAACCGCATCTACCCAGACGTGCGAAAGTGGATGGGAACTGAATGGAAACCCGGACTCGACAGGGACAACCGAATTACCTTGTTGATGCACGATGTCGGTATGAACCAATCTGGAGCGGACTACGGCGGTTATTTCTCACCCACCGATCAGTTGCCCACATTGCCGAACAGTAATCGTCGCGAAATGCTCTATATGGATATTTACCAGTTCAGAGAACGGGATCGACACACTTTTTATAGCAGTCTTGCACACGAATTCGCACATCTCATCAATTGGTTCCAGAACGGCGGGACCACTGACCAGCGGTGGTTAGAGGAAGGCACTGCAAGTTTCGTTGAGTGGGCAGTTTACGGCACTGTCCACAATATTTTTGTTGACGGTTATTTGGCGAATCCCAGCGTCTCGCTTGCTTATGCAAATACGAGAGATACCTATTACGGTGGGACCTTTCTGTTCATGCTCTACCTCTATGAGCAGTATGGAGGACCGGAGATTATCCGGAATATTATAGAGACAGACGCACTCGGTGAGCAAGCGATTGACGCTGCCTTGGAAGGCAACGGAAGAAGCGACAGATTCCCTGAAGTCTTTCTGAATTGGGGACTCGCAAATTGGGTGAATACACAGGCTGAAAACAAGCAACTCGGTTACGCTTCGCTACGTGACCGAAAAGTAAGTGCTGTAGTCCCACGCGTTCGCAGTTACCCGAATGAGGTGAACAATATTCCCATCGACCAATGGGGGGCACACTATATAGTTTTTGAGAATTTACCTGAAACTCTGGATCTGTCGGTGATTGGAGATAGCTCAGGAAACCTCTACGCAACAACTCTTTATCAGCCGTCCAACGGACGCCCCGTCGTTACACCCATCCCGTTTGACACGAAAAACAGAGGACATCTTCGTCGAGAAGGACTTCTGCGCGGCGGTAGGATTGTGCTAATGGTAACAGCAGATGTTCCACAGACCTTCCGCTATATCGCTGTGGATTTACCGGTCGCCAACAACGTTGGTGCAGCAGATGTTCCACGCCAGCGTGCGTCGGACACTTTGCCTGACGCTGTAACCCACGCCCTCGGTAATCTCACCCAACGGAGTGTTTCGCTCGCGAAACTTACACCGGAAACACAACTCGAACCAAGGACGCAAATCCATCTTGCCAGCGATTATACCGATGTTGCAATCGGTGGCCCGAATGCCTCCCATCTTTACGCGGCGAGTGATTGGGGCCTTGAAATCTTCACGTTGGTAGCGCCGACACAACCCGCCCGAATTGGTGAGATTGTCACGCCTGGTAGGGCGCGATCTGTCGCTGTCGCGGGAGATACTGCTTACGTCGCTGACGGTGCTGCAGGCATACAAGTCATTGATATTGCAGTCCCAAGCAAGCCGAGTATTGTAAAGACAGTCGGCGGGTTCACGGGGGTACACAGCGTTCGAGTCGCTGATGACAAACTTTACGCCCTCGACCGTGAGCGCGGACTGCTTGTCTTCAACATACGCGATGTCCAAAATATGCAAGTACCTCGACCCCGACGTTTCTTTCGCACTGCAGGCACACCGATCAATGTTGCTATCCACAACGGCACTGTCTATTTCAGTGATGATAGACACGGATTGATTATTCTCGATCCAAGCCCATTCGGTGATTTTGTTGTGCGCGGCATTGTGCCAATTTTATCCAATGCCCACGAAGTCGCAGAAACAAGAGGGACAACTCACGCCTATGTCGCCTCAGGCAATCTCATTCTGGTGGACGTTACCGATGACGAAAATCCCGAAATAGATTTCCGTCTTAACACGCCAGGACTTGCCACAGGTATTCAATTCCGCAACAATACCATCTATCTTACAGACAGACAAACCGGACTCCACGTCATCAATGCGCGTAACACACGACAGCTTCGACGTATCGCCACACAACCTACATCTGGCAATGCGACCGATATAGTCCTCAAAGATACACTCGCATATATCGCCGACGGAAAGGGCGGGATCCAAACAATAGACATCAGCGAATCCGCATCACCGAAATGGTTACACCGGTATGCCTCCGGTGGCGCAGTTTATGGACTTGATGTCGTTGAAACAGACGCGGGGGAACGGATTGTCTACGTCGCAAACGGTGTCGGAGGATTGAAGACCCTCGAATTTACGACGCCTTATCAGGGCAGTGTGACAAAAAGGCTGCCGTTGTCTACGAGTGTCATCACCTCTAAAAACCAGTTTGAGGCTGCCACCTGCACAAAAATCCGTGTCCAAAATGGTCACGGTTTTGTTGCCGCTGAGACCGGAATGTACGTTGTCAATCTCGCCACAGATACGATTGCCGTGCATATTCCGACAGCTTCACCTGTTTCGGACATCGCGTTGCATGAAGGTTACGCCTACCTCTGCGCAGAGTCTCTAATCGTTGTTGATAGCCGGATCCCTCAACAAAGCAGAATCGTATCCCGGCGCGACATGCCGGGGAGTGCTTATCGTGTTATTGTCGATGCCAACCGACCAACACACGCCTATGTCGCTGCCCTTGAGGGCGGGCTGCACGTTTTCGACATTACAGGACCGGCAGTCCCGCGCCTGGTTGGAAGTTATGCTACGCAAGGAAATGCAATAGGCGTTGCCCTTGCGGATGAACGGGCTTACCTATTGGACAGCGGTATCGGTGTTGCAGTGCTTGATGTGTCTGAACCGAACAATCCGACGCTGCAAGACGCATACGAGAGCGATGCCCTCCCCATCGACGCGATAGTTAGTGGCACCTATCTCTATCTACTCGAGGGCAATAGTGTTCAGGTGATTGACACACGTAGATTGACAGTCACTTCGAGTTTCCGTGGACTCAGGTTCCCGTTTGAATTGAAGTTGGTAGGGAGTGCTCTCTATGTCGCGGATCTGTATCAGCTTCGTATCTTTCGTGTACACATAGAAGGCTATTCACTGGCTGTGGAAGGACGGACGGAATCTGATTGGACTCCGCACGTCGTTAAGCCTGCGTTAGTCAACGGTTTAAGTCAAAACTTTCCTAACCCATTTAACCCAGAGACATGGATTCCGTATCAACTCGCCTCAGATACGAATGTATCCCTTCACATCTACGATACTCACGGGAGGCGTATCTATTCTAAAGCACTTGGCTACCACAAGGCAGGTTCACACACCGTCTATTGGGATGGCCGTAACACCGCCGGCGAATCCGTCGCGAGCGGCATATATTTTTATGCGATTCAAACTGGTAGTTTCCATGCGACTCGGAAAATGCTCATCAAGAGATAATTTTCTACACTGAACTCCGGAAATTGTTGTGA
Source organism: Candidatus Poribacteria bacterium (assembly GCA_021295715.1). Taxonomy (NCBI): domain Bacteria; phylum Candidatus Poribacteria; species Candidatus Poribacteria bacterium. The sequence goes on from JAGWBV010000011.1 coordinate 26,531, forward strand.
TATAGAAGCCGTCTGAATCTCTTGACATACCCCTCAAATAGCTGAACAAAAAAATTTTGTAACGCCATCGGACAAAAAACGTTAAATTGTTTAGTCCGATACCGTCCCATTAAACTCATGTTCGGTCTTATCAAATTTCGGTCTTATCACACTATTATGAGAGACTTGCAAGGAGAAATATAAGATGTCCAGGAACAGCGTAACAGGTCGTTTCCGAGATATTGAGATAGCATTTAGCGTTGAAGGTACTCGTACCTATATGAGTGTCCGGAATCTGATTAGCGACGAAAGACAAGTGCGCGTAATGTATCAGAAATTAGCCATGAGTGGACTCGCTAATTGGAGGCAGTTTCAATTAACTCATACGCCCGTCCTGCTGCGCCTCCCAACGGAGGTCCTCGAAGCATATCGACTCACCTTTTTTGTTGACAATGCGGAACCTATTTCCGCTCGTATTAAGAAAATATTGGCAGAATTGGACGAACTCAGAGTTAAATTGCCAGCAAAGGATTTAGTAGAAAACCCCGTGCCTGTGGTTGATACAGCCCCTTTACACAACCCTAATAACATGGACCCACGCACCAAGCCCGAATCTGAGCTCGCAACGATAGAATACATTGAAAAAGTCGTTGCTTCTCGTCCGCCGAAACCGGTAGGAGAACAGGTTGAAAAAGTAGTTATTCCTCGTCCGCCTAATCCAGCAGAAGAACTCATTGAACCTAATCCAGCAGAAGAACTCATTGAAGATGCAGTCGTCCCGAACGAACCTGAATCCTTAGAAGAAACTGTGATCCCGAGCGATTCCGAAGTAGGCACGGCAGAGCCGGAACAGTTGATCCTTCCTGAAAACAAACAGGAACAGATAGAAGAGCGCTCACCTATACATATCGTTCCGAAATCACAGGGAGTTAATGTAGACAACAACCTTGAGTTTAAAATCACCATCCCAACCCTGCCTTCCAGTGCGCGTGCGAAGCAACGGAAAGCACAGGCACCAGCTACAGGGACAGATGGCTCCTCTTATACGGGCAGGGTAACTTCAAAACAGAAAAGGAAAGGAATTTTCGGTCAGTTTGCTGTAGCCCTCGGATTTCCTGCTGAAGGAAGACGCGGTAAGGCTTACTATCAGGAAAAAGGCGAAGCCATTCAAGACGATTTTCAGGATAAACTCTCTAAGTTAGAGAAGGATTACAATGAAGGCTACGGTCTGAATCTCATTGATTGGGATCCAGAAACGCTCTGTGAAGAGGAAACCGCAATTCTGCTGCTTAACCTCATGGTGAACGAGGTAACTGCCTGGCAGAAAGAGACGAAGCGTGCGACTCCTGAAACCAAACAGCTTGTTGAAACGCTCACTGAAGTAGGCATGCAACTTAGACAGACACTCAAGCAGACGCGTGGTATTTCCACACCCTCACCCACCTTATTCCCTGATCTCCTTGCTGAAAACACCCGCGATTTGGAGAAAATTCAGAGCGAATGTGATGCCTATCTCCACCGCTTCACGAAGAAGTTAACCGAGCAGGAAAAGAGACACGCGTCAAAGATTGAGGTAATCGTTTTCAAGAAGTTCCTCATCGAGTTCGTCCGCGATTTTCTTTTTGTTGAGATCGCCAAAAACACGCGCGGTAACGTGTTACCGAAGCGTCTCACTTGGTTCTTAGACCTTGTTGATTCCGAAGTGATTCCGATTGAAATCGGGAAAACGAAGGTATCGTCTAACCACCACAAGGTAAAGGGCGCCTGCAGCAGCGAATTCGAGTCAGGCACCATCGTTGAGGTCGTCGCGCCAGGCTTACAGTCTAAGGACGGAAAACGGGTCAGCCAAATGGCTGTCGTTATTGAAGCGGAGTAAAAAGATGCAGACGAGTGCGGACGTAATTCAGAAAGTTTCACAGATCCCACAAGTAGAACTCGGTCACTTTCCGACACCGCTTGAGGAATGCCCACGGCTGTCTGAGGCGCTCAGAGGTCCGCGCATTTTCATCAAACGCGAAGACTGCTCGGGCTTAGCATTCGGTGGAAACAAGGTCAGGCAACTTACCTTCACAATTGGTGATGCTGTTGCCCAAGGTGCCGATACAATTGTACATGGTGCGGCATCGCAATCGAACCATTGTAGACAAGCCGCGGCGGCTTGCGGTAAACTTGGACTCAACTGCTACTTACGTCTCGCACGTGACCACAAGAGTATCCCGCAAGGGAATCTATTGTTAGGTAAATTAGCAGGTGTCGATGTTGAGATTGTTGATGTCCCATTTGGACCCGAATTAGATGTCGTAAAATACGAACTGTCGAAAAGACTGGCGTCAGAAGGGATGAAACCTTACGTTGTCGCGGGACCACGCTCAACTATGCTCGCCGCTGTTGCCTTCACATGGTGCATCGCTGAAATTGCAGAACAGCAAGAGCAATTAGGTATTGATGCCGATTGGATTTATACGGCTTCCGTAGGCGGCACACAGGCAGGTCTTGTTCTTGGCACCAAAACGCTTGGGCTGAAAATGAAGCCATTCGGCATCGCTCCGATTGTTTGGGAAAATAAACTTGAACGTATGCGCACAGCTGCGAACAGTGCCGCAGATACCCTTGGACTCAACACGCAGATTGTGGATGCAGATATTCAGAACACAGATGACTATATTGGAGAGGCTTACGGCTATCTCACGCCGGAATGTATTGATGCCCTCAAACTCGTTGTCAAAACGGAGGGTATTTTCCTTGACCCCGTCTATACCGCCAAAGCAATGGCGTGCCTTATTGACCACATCCAACAGGGCAAGCTCGGACGCGACGATACCGTCATTTTCCTTCACACAGGTGGCACCCCCGCACTCTTCGCATACCATGAGGAATTAGTCGCCGATCTGTAGCCTCAATCTCCTTTAATAACCCCGACCTTGATAGTGTTGCTGCGCTGTCGTTCTACGCACAGCAGCACCTACACACATCTCGCCTCTGTTCGACCTTTCCTTGACTCTTTTTTTATACGCTATTATTTTATTTAGGACTTACGCATTTCCTCGGTAGGTGCGGTTTGTAACCGCACCGAATGCGTCCGAATAGATGAAATTTACTGATTTTGCGTAAGTCCTGTTATTTCTCATGGTGAATTGGAAGTGAAGCAGACATCTGCGTCGGTGTAAACAAAAATTGTCTTGACAAGAACAGCATTACTTATTATACTATTAGTATAGCACAAGATAATCACACGCAAGAACGAAAACGATCTACAAGACGATACTGTTGAGAGATAGTGTAAATCCTCCTTACCCATCGTTACCTTGCAACGAGATACGTGACACGATCTCTTAGAGAAGGATCCCAAAACATGTCCTATATACACGGCTCTCACGATAACCACTATAAACCCAGTGAAAGTCTAAAGCATCTGTTTGAAGAACTCATCGTAAAACCCTTTAAACACGATCTCCCTGCACTATCGGAAGACATAAAAAATAACAGAATATACTACTGGGAAGACATAGCGCGCATCCTGAAACAAGGACAGAGCGATTTTGATGAAACATCTTATGATAAACCCTCCAATGAATATTATTTTCCAAAAGACAAAGTATCAATCTATTGTGTCCATCATATGCCGAGGCACCTTTTCGGTTCTTATCACATCTTTACGAATTGCCTCACATCGATAAGCGAAAAGGATAAAATCGTATTCATTGACTTCGGTTGTGGTCCACTCACCTCAGGTATTGCTTTTCGAGCTTTTGCAGAACAGGGCGACATTACTTATTTAGGAATTGACAGTTCACAAACGATGCTCAATAAGGCGGCAGCAATCAATACATACGGTCCCAACACTTATAGAGAGCCTTTCTTTGAGAAATTCGAGTTAATTCGCGAATCGGATCATTTGACTGGATTATTGGATAAGTATATTGAAAACGGTGATGGCACACAGATTATATTTAATTTTTGTTATTTTTTTTCGAGTCCAACATTAGACATTAATACCCTATCTGATGTACTCATCCAGATTATGACGGAATACAATCAGCATAAAATGTGCTTCATATACCAAAATCCTGATCATCGATCATTATCCGGGGGGCGCCGTTTTAATTTGTATGGCAAATGGAAAAAACTTAAAACGGACCTTTCGGTGTTTAGGGGTCAAGGAACCCAATCAAATGTTGAAACCTTTTCTTATCGTAGACTGGTAAATGGTTTACTGCACGATAGTGCCAATGTCTACTACGAGATACTGTGCTACGCGTAAGTACGCACGGCAGCGACGGGTATCGCTAACGTTTAGAAGTGTGATTACAAAAAACGGTGAAACGTCATAGAGACACAATTCCTCAATCGAGTCCTGCATCGAATAAAAAAGCGCGGTCTCTCGACCGCGCTTCATAAAACCAAACGAACATTTTTAGAACCGTTCCGCTTTAATTTCGCCCCACTGTGTCGCCAATTTTTCTTTGGCGTCAACAGGGAACGGCGTATCGCGACTCAGATCGTCTTCCGGATCGCCTTCAAAGTATCGGAAGTTATCAAGCCAGAAATCGACATCGGATTGGGCAATTGCCAAACCGACCCACATATCCCTTTCAACATCAGCAGTCGAATTGAAGGTAATGTGGTACTCCTCCCATTCCTGTCCTAATAGATTGATAGCACCCCCTTGATAAAAGGTCCAAGGATCGTGTTGCATCTGCAAACTCAAGGACACTTGTCGAGGTTTTTCGGAGCGTGCCCAAAAAATGACCGTATACGTCTCACCCGCTTTCATTGACATATCCAGTTGTCTAACCTTTGCGTGCCAATCGGTGCCAGTCGCTTTATGCCCAATAACTTTGAGCGACTGTTTTCCGTGCTGCGGATTTTTCTTATCGATTTCCATCGTATAGAGTCCGCCACGATTGCAACATGCCCCATCCTCTAAACCCCAGGCTTCTTGATCCTCCTCAAAACTGTGATTTTCGAGAAGGAGTTCACCTTTCTTCCATTTTCCCCAATCCTGTGGGGTGCCAGCGAAAGCACTCAAGCCTATCAGCAGCGTGAATATGCAAACGCTTACAGTCATAGATTTTGTCACGTTAACTTTCTCCCTTGTGCGCTAAAACACACCTATAAAATTAATCTTCGCTTCGCATCAACGATTCCACCTCAGACAGGACCTGTGTCACCTCGGTTTGATCGACCACTTCAGCAACACTGGCGTAACCTGCTGTGTGAATCATCTCCACGAGATTTTGTCCTAATTGCTCAATCGTCCATGCGACTGAATCCGGCACACTCTCTTTATCGAGAGATCGCTGATCGTTCTTCCCGGACGGATCGTAGTGATAATGCGGGTCCTTGCGGAAGCAGTCGAAGCGGAGTAGTTGAACATTTTCATCATCCACTTCGCCGTAAACACGGACAGAGGGACCGCCATCTGCTCCGATATCGCGGTTGTCGACGTGAAGTTCAACGCCACCGACGTGGAACACTTTTTCACTCATTGTCCATTCCTCCAGTTTCCAAAAGTATAAATATATTATACATCAACGCTATGGTTCTGTCAAGTCGATGCAAAACCGAAAAACTGGTCTCAGTGTGCAATCCAATTTTTCCAAGAAATCTTTTTTATAGTTTTTACTATAAAAAAACTTGCAAAAAACGGAGGGATGTGATATACTATTATTAAATTTGAATTTGCCTGTCTGAATTACTATGAAACAACAGATGCTTGACCGCTTTGGACGGATCCACACGAATCTTAGGATCTCGGTTACAGACGTATGTAACTTTCGTTGCATCTACTGTATGCCAGAAGACATGACCTTCATGCCAGACGCGGCACTGATGACGTTCGATGAGATTCTGCGCCTCACCCGCGTTTTCGTCGCCTTGGGTGTTAACAAAATCCGTATTACCGGTGGCGAGCCGCTTGTGCGTCCCGGTGTGCCTACACTCATAAGGCAATTGACGCAGATCGAAGAACTCAAAGACATCAGTTTGACAACAAACGGCATCGGTCTTATTAACCAAGCACAAGCACTTTACGATGCGGGACTCCGCCGTATCAATGTCAGTTTGGATACACTCAATGAAGAGAAGTTCGAGCAAATGACGCGCAGGAAGGTGCTCTCACGCGTGCTTGCAGGGCTTAAAACAGCACACGAATGCGGTTTCAACCCGATTAAAGTCAACGCCGTCGCAATGCGCGGCTTTACCGATGACGAGATTGTTGATTTAGCGACCTTTGCCCGGCAAAATGATTATCAACTCCGATTCATCGAATTTATGCCGCTTGATGCCGATGATGTGTGGGGACGGAACATGTATATCCCCGGAAAAGAGATTATCGGAAAAATCAACGCCGTCTATCCACTCACACAGGTAACCCAGAACGGTGAAGCGAAGAACGACACTGCCCAAAGGTATCGCTTCTCGGATAACGGAAATGAGGTAGGGGTCATATCCTCCGTGAGTGAACCGTTTTGTGAAAATTGTAACCGAGTGCGTCTCACTGCTGATGGAAAGTTTCGGACCTGTCTCTTCTCGCTAACGGAAACGGATCTGCTTACGCCGCTGCGCGAAGGGGGGTCAGATGAGGTGATTGCGGCGTTAATTCTCGATGCAGTCGCCCAAAAAGAGGCAGGGCATAAGATTAACGCAGCAGACTTCATTAAACCGGAAAGAAATATGTCGAGAATCGGCGGATAAGCACTAAAATCAATTGAGAAAGATGAGATGCGTTCGCAAATCGCAAAGTACTAAATGTTTCTAACTTGACTATAAGTAAGGAGTCCGGAGTCAAACAATGAACAATGAGATAATAATTAAAGACTTGCATATTAGCGTTCAAGAAAAACCAATTATCAAAGGATTAAATTTAACTGTTAAACAGGGTGAAATCCACGCGCTGATGGGACCCAATGGGTCGGGCAAAAGCACCCTTGCGAATGGCTTGATGGGGCATCCACTCTACGATATTGACTCTGGCGAAGTGATTTTTAACGGGGTCGATATTTTGGAATTGGAGCCGAACGAGCGAGCGAAACTTGGACTTTTTCTCGCCTTTCAGTATCCAACAGCGATTCCTGGGGTTAGTTTAGCAAATTTTCTACGGCTTGCAGTGAGTGCAGTCCGTGTCAAAGAAGGGAATGGTTCGGGCAACGATAAACTCATTCCGATGCGCGAATTTCGCCGTGAACTTCGCTCAAAAATGAAACAACTCGGTATTGACGATTCCTTTGCGAGGCGATACCTTAATGATGGATTTTCCGGTGGCGAAAAGAAACGTGCCGAGATCCTACAACTCGCAATGCTCGAACCTCAAATTGCGATCCTCGATGAGACGGATTCCGGGCTGGACATTGATGCGATCCGAGTCGTGGGTGAAAGTGTGAGCCAATTGATTGGACCTGAGTTAGGGGTGCTGATTATCACGCACTACCCGCGTTTATTGGACTACATCCGCCCGCAGTTTGTGCATATCCTGCTCGACGGTCAGATTGTTGAATCCGGTGGTTGGGAACTCACACAGATGTTAGAAGCAGAGGGCTATGATCCGATTCGTGAAAAACACGGTATTACTGAGGCTTAACTTGAAGCGGTGCGCGGCATTCCGCTAACATAATAGGAGAAGCGAAATGGCAAATTCTGAAACGAACACCATAGAAGAACTCGGGGTGAGTAAAGAGTATAAATACGGGTTCCACGATGATATTAAACCTACATTCAAGTCCCGGAAAGGATTGGATGAAGAGGTTATCAATCAAATGTCCGACATCAAAGGGGAACCTGACTGGATGCGCCAGTATCGGCTCGATGCTTATAAAATTTTCAAGCAGAAGCCGATGACGAAATGGGGCGGTGACCTTTCTCAACTCGATTTTGACGACATCTACTATTACGTCAAAGCCTCCGACCGGAGCGAGCGGAGTTGGGATGATGTGCCGGACGACATCAAAAAGACCTTTGACCGGCTTGGTATCCCAGAAGCCGAAAGAAAGTTCCTCGCAGGTGTCGGTGCGCAGTACGACTCAGAAGTCGTTTACCATAACATCGTCGAAGAATTGGACAAAATCGGTGTAGTTTTCCTCGATACCGATACCGCTATCAAAGAGTATCCGGATTTGGTGAAGAAATACTTCGGTACTATTATCCCGTCTGCGGACAATCAGTTCGCGGCGCTCAACAGTGCGGCTTGGAGCGGCGGAAGTTTCGTATATGTTCCGCCGGGTGTAAAGGTAGAATACCCACTGCAAGCCTATTTCCGCATCAATAGCGAAAACATGGGGCAGTTTGAACGCACACTCATCATCGCCGATGAAGGGTCCCAGGTTCACTACGTTGAGGGTTGCACTGCCCCGACGTATAGCAGTGAATCCCTACACAGCGCGGTCGTCGAGATTGTTTGCATGAAAGGCTCTCGAGTTCGCTACACGACGATCCAGAACTGGGCGAACAATGTATATAATCTCGTCACGAAACGTGCATTTGCCTACGAGGACGCGCAAATGGAGTGGGTCGATGGCAATCTCGGTAGCAAACTCACAATGAAGTATCCGAGTGTCTATATGATGGAGCCTGGTGCGCGCGGCGACATTCTCTCTATTGCGTTCGCAAGCAAGGGGCAGCACCAAGACGCAGGCGCAAAAGTCTATCATTGTGCACCGCATACCACTTCGCAGATAACTTCAAAGAGTATCAGCAAAGATGGCGGTAGATCCAGTTATCGCGGGTGGGTCGATGTTGCGAAAGGCGCGAAGGGGTGTAAATCCCACGTCGTCTGCGATGCCCTCATTCTTGATAAAGACTCCCGTTCAGACACCTATCCGGTTATTGAGATCGGTGAAAACGATACGAACATCGAACACGAGGCGCGCGTCAGCAAAATCGGGGAAGAGCAACTGTTCTACCTGATGAGTCGTGGGCTTTCGGAAGAAGAAGCTTCCACAATGATTGTCAATGGGTTCATTGAACCACTCGTTAAGGAACTTCCGATGGAATACGCTGTCGAAATGAACCGCCTTATCCAACTTCAGATGGAAGGTTCAGTGGGTTAAGTAGCAGTCGGCTATCGGCTATCGGCTTTCAGTAGAACGCATAACGGGTGAAAACGTTTTACCCACAACGAACTGCTGAGCGCTGATAGCTGAGGGCTATTACTAAGGAAAAAATAACATTGCAAAAGGGCAATTTTTCAAAAGAATTTCTTCAAAAAATAGCAGCAACTGAGCCAAAATGGATGCGTGAGAAACGGTTGGAGGCTTACGCACTTTACGAATCCTTGCCGATGCCGCATACTACCAAAGACGATGTATGGAGACGCACCGTTGATATGCGAACCCAAGATTATTGGCGGCGCACTCGGCGACATCTCCGTGGCTTCGCACTCGAAAAATATCATCCAAATGCCCCAATGAACGGTAAATTATCCGCCGAAAAGTCAGATTACAACGACGAGGAAACAGCAGGCGTGCTTGCGCAAGTCGATGGGCAACTCCAATACACCTCCACCACCGAAACGCTGAAAAAAAAAGGTATATACTTCGCAGATCTCCACACCGCACTACAAGAACAACCGGAATTGCTGCGTACTTACTTTATGAGCAGGGCGGTAACTCTGGAGACGGCGTTAAAAAGCGGGAACATTGCCCAGCACAACAAGTTTGATGCACTTCACGGTGCTTTCTGGCAAGGTGGTTACGTCCTGCATATCCCTAAAGGCGTAAGAGTTGAAGAACCGCTGCGGGTTTATATCAAGATGTCCGAGGCGGAACATGCCGACCTATCACATACGCTCATCATCGCTGAAGAGGATAGTAAGGTTGTAGTCTTAGAGGACAATTCATCTACCAATCCAGATGTGGGGGGGTTGCATAGTGGAGCCGTAGAAATTTTCGCGGAACAGAATGCGAACGTGACTTACGTGCAGGTTCAACAGTGGAATCGCCAGGTTTGGAACATCGCCTCACATCGTGCTATGGTCTCCAGAGACGCGCAACTCTGTTGGGTAACTGCCTCCTTTGGTAGTAGGTTGAGCAAAATAAACCAAGCTGTTGTCTTAGAAGGTGCTGGATGTACTGCCCAAATGTTGGGATTGGCTTTCACCGATGCCCGGCAACACTTGGATATCAGTACTGCCCAAGAACATATCTCACCACACACCCACAGCGATCTACTCTATCGGGCAGTCCTGAAAGATAGGTCGCAGACGGCATGGGGTGGTAACATTTACGTTTACCCGACGGCGAACCATACCGATGCGTATCAGAAGAACGACAATTTACTGCTCAGCGAGCGAGCGCATGCGGATACGCTGCCTGGATTGGAAATTCAAGCACACGAGGTGCGTTGTACACACGGCGCGACCGCTGGGAAGATCGATGCCGAACAGATTTTTTACCTAATGAGTCGTGGTGTGCCTTACGCACAAGCAGAAAAATTGATTGTTGACGGGTTTTTTGCCCCTGTCATGGAACGTATTCCGTTGGAATCCGTTCGCGAAGAATTGAGTACATCCGTTACGCGCAAACTTGAATAGTTTTCAGTTTTCAGAGGAATAGTTATCAGTTCGGATTTTCTACGAAAATCCTTTCAGTTATCAGTTGTCGGTTAGAAGATGGGTTCGTTAACCGACAACGAATAAAAAAGGAGTAACTCACAATGAGTCAACCGAAAATTATCGCTTACATGAAGCCCGTCTGCGGGTGGAGTAATGGTGTCCGTGCCATCTTCGCCAAATACGGTTTGGACTATGAAGATAGAGACATCATTAACAATGAAAACAACTATCGTGAAATGGTTCAGAAGACGCGGCAGCCCTATCAGCCGTGCGTCCAGATTGACGATATAATGCTTGCCGATGTCAGCGGCGATGAAGTGGAACACTATCTGGTTTCAGAAGGAATTGTTAAATCCAGCGAGGCTGAAACCGATGTCCCCACCGATCAGGCATGTGAGGACCATGGACCTTCCGCTGTCAATATTGGTTTCTCAAGCAGGTAGAGGCGTGAACGGAAGCAAGAATGGAAGGACGGAAGGATGGACATTCCAATCTTCCACCCTTCCACTCTTTCAATCTCTGATTTCATTCCAACAAGGTAACAACTATGCACGCCCCTCACTTTCGCCCTCTCGACGTAGAAAGCATCCGCAAAGATTTTCCGATCTTCGCGACAACCCCACCGTTGGCTTTTCTCGATAACGCAGCGTCGACGCAAACACCGCGTCCAGTCGTTGAAGCGATGGATAGCTACTATGATACGTATCGTTCTAATATCCACCGCGGTATCTACCGTATCTCAGAAGAAGCAACGGCACAGTATGAACGCGCTCGTGAGAAGGTAGCACAACTCGTTAACGCCCCGCGGACACGACAGATTATCTTTACACGGAACACGACGGAATCCATCAACCTCGTCGCTTACAGTTGGGGCAGTGCGAACATCCAAGAAGGCGACGAAATTGTTCTCACGGTTATGGAACACCATAGCAACCTTGTGCCTTGGCAGCTGCTGGCACAGCGCACTGGGGCGGTGCTCCGATACATCGAGATAACTGACGAAGGGTTGCTTGACTTCACACAACTTCAGGAACTCGTCACTGAAAAAACAAAACTTGTCGCCATAGGGCATGTTTCCAATGTGCTCGGAACGATCAATCCGATCCAGTCGGTTATTACAGCTGCACACGCTGTTGGTGCAAAGGTCGTCGTTGATGCGGCACAATCGGTGCCACATTTTCAGGTTGACGTTCAGCAGCTGGATTGTGATTTCCTGGCGTTCTCTGGACATAAAATGTGTGGTCCGACGGGTATCGGTGTCCTATACGGTAAATTGGAACTCCTTGAAGAGATGCCGCCCTTCCTCGGTGGCGGTTCAATGATTCGGAGCGTCGAACGCGACGTATCCAGTTATGCTGAGCTTCCCGCCAAGTTCGAGGCGGGCACGCCAAGTATCGCCGAAGCAATCGGGCTTGGACATGCAGTCGACTATATTACACAAGCAAACTTAGCAGCACTTCAGGTTCACGAACAAGAGCTCCTAAAATACGCACACAATCGCTTACAAGAAATTGAAGGTATTACCCTCTATGGCCCCTCTTCACCGCATCAAAAAGCGGGTGTTATCTCCTTTAATCTGGAGGGTATTCATTCGCATGACGTGGCTGGTGTTTTGGATACGCACAGTATCGCCATTCGGGCAGGACATCACTGTGCCCAACCGCTCATGAAGCGGTTAGATGTTATCGCCACCGCCCGTGCGAGTTTTTACCTTTATAATACAATAGAAGAAGTGGACCGGTTATACGAAGGGCTGTGCAGAACACAAAAGTTGATGACTCGGCGCCGGAGAAGGAGAGAAGAATGAACGTATATCAGGAAGAATTGCTTGACCATTACGAGAATCCGAGCAACTATGGAACATTGCCAAATCCTGATATTTCCCATGAAGAAGACAACCCACTTTGTGGGGATCGGATTCGCATCGACCTCATTGTTGAAGACGACATCATTACTGAAGTGCGTTTTTCCGGGCACGGTTGTACCATTAGTCAAGCGGCTGCTTCTATGTTAACTGAGGAGATTGAAGGTAAAAGTCTTACCGAAGTCAAGAAACTTTCGCGAGACGACATCTTAGATATGATCGGTATTCCTTTGGGTCCCGTCCGTCTTAAATGCGCATTATTGGCACTCAAGGTTCTCAAAGCAGGTGCTTACGGCATCAAAGGCTGGCCCGGCGAGGAAGATGAATAAGGAGAAGCAACCCAATGAGCGACAATCTAACAACACCAGAAACTCAAGTCACACTGAGTGTTCAACAGTTAGAAAGCCTTATTCGCAAAGTAGTGCGTGAAGAATTGGTGGAATTTGCGGCACAAGAACTCGGAATTTTTCACCTTGATAAGGAATCTCCGCTTTATGAGGATATGGAGGATATTCTTGAACGTAAAAAATCCGGTCAGTTAAGGTTTCATACCCACGAAGAAATTTGGAATTCATATAACACACGCCCAAATCCGCAGTTTAAAGGCTAACTGGGTGAAGAAAGAAGAAAACACAAATATGGCAGAATTCTATAAAGTTGCGAAAGTGAGTGAAGTGCCACCCGGCACGAAACAATTAGTCGAAGTTGACTTTGTTCCGGTATTACTCTTCAATGTTGACGGAGAGTTCTACGCGATGGAGGACGTTTGCACACACGACGGCGGTCCGTTGGAGGAAGGTTGGTTCAACGGTGAGGAGATAGAATGCCCTCGGCACGGTGCTCGTTTTTGTGTGAAAACCGGAAAACCCCTCTGCATGCCTGCTGTCGAAGCCGTCGATTGTTATGCCGTCAAAATTGAGGACGATGATATTCTCGTCAGCGTCGACTAATCAATTACCGAAACTTCATAGGAGGAAATCTTGATGGTATCCGAAGAAACCGTATTAGAAGCTATCAAGCAAATTATCGATCCGGAAATAGGGATTAATATCGTCGATATGGGACTTATCTACGGTGTTGACATCAACGATACGACTGTAGACATTACAATGACCCTCACAAGTCCTGGATGCCCTGCTGGCGGACAAATTGTGAACGGCACGCAGCACGTCACGCAGCAGATGGAGGGTGTTGACGAGGTCAATGTTAATGTTGTCTGGACACCGCGTTGGACAGCAGAATTGATGACTGAAGACGCAAAGGACGAACTCGGCATTTTCTAACGGTAGTAGGGTCTTCAGAAAAGCCACACGTGCTTTTCTCCCGCCGTGTGCCGCAACCTGCATCATGAACAGGTTAGCGAAACAACCGAAACTCCTCAAGAAACATCCGAACGCCTTTCAGGTAGAGTGGAAGGATGGACATGTCAGCTGGTATCCATACGTCTATCTCCGACAGATGTGCCCCTGCGCTGAATGCGCTATCATTCGACACAAAGGCAGAGATGTCCATTCCCTCTTTTCACCACAAGGCGACGGAGATATAAGCCTTATTGAGGTGTCAGACGATATTCAACCGCTTGACATTCAGTTAGTCGGTCGTTATGCGCTCCAATTCAGTTGGAACGATGGACACGATACCGGTATCTACCCATTTGAAGTCCTACGCGAGACGTGTCCGTGCCCGGAATGTGCGCCCCTTTATGAAGAGCCCCCTATCCAAACGGAGGAAGAAAACTGAGCAATGCAGACTACGCCGTCCCTTCCCGAAATTTCGCCGCGTGAACTGAAACAGAAACTCGACGAAAACGAATCCGTGTTCTTATTAGATGTCCGCGAACCGAGCGAATATGACATCGTGCATCTTGAAGGTGCGCAACTCATACCACTTAACACATTGCCACACCACGTCGATAGTCTTCCATCAGACCAAGAAATTGTTGTCTATTGCCACCATGGAACGCGGAGTCTCTATGCCACCGCGTATCTACACCAAAACGGATTTCGTGATACCAAAAATCTCGCAGGTGGTATCGACCAATGGGCAGCCGAGATTGACCCAACCTTACAAAGATATTAAGAGGAAAACAGGTATGATCGTTGAATTTGAGAACCGCTCCGGCGAAATAGAACAAGCTGAAATGGAAATTGATGAACCTTGTCCTATCTGTTGTGGCATGCTCTTCCCGCTTGTGGAATCGCAACCAGACAGCGGCTATCGCTGTAGCAGCTGCGGACTTGTTTTTGAGCCTGTAGAAGAAGAGTAAAATACCCCAAGTTGCTACTTAGCACAAAATGAACAAGATAATATTTGCAGCTAATACTTTGTCAACTTTCAAATTATGGGGTCTGCTTGCGTTTGTAGTAGGGAAACCATTCATAGTTTCCTGTTGCCGACGTGCGGATTTGTGATAATGCACGCCGCATTTGGGCGAGTACGCCGCAAAATCGCATGACTACGAATCCACCTTGCCTGAAAAGGCGATAGCAGGCAGGTGCGGATGTTACTCGTTTGCAGTGCCCCACGACCACCACCTGAGTGATCTGCTCTTTGATGTGAACAAGTCACGCTCGTCAGCCTCTACTTCACCATCAACCAGAACGGTTAAATGGACAGATAGGTCATGAGGTGTGTTGTTCGTA
This sequence comes from Candidatus Poribacteria bacterium, assembly GCA_021295715.1. Classification (NCBI taxonomy): domain Bacteria; phylum Candidatus Poribacteria; species Candidatus Poribacteria bacterium. The sequence continues at coordinate 41,562 of JAGWBV010000011.1, forward strand.
ATTTTAACAGCCAACATCGGATCGTCAGGATCAAGGCGGAAGTCTTGGCTAAAACTCTTAGTAAGGGCAAATTCGTTTTTCGTATTGTAGATAAACTCGGGAGACCCACCGCTGAAAGTCTCGATATAATTAGTAGAGACAATGACATCCAACTTTCCAGCGTCTCCAGCGTCTCCAAGTTTTTCTATTTTCCACGAGTTATCGTTGCGGCGATGAGCAATTAGGGTAACAGGGAAGTCATTGAGGGTAGTATTTTCAAAATGTATCTGTCTTGAATTAAGGAACAGATTCAGCATATTAAGCGTCCCATCATCAAGAACAGACATCTCGATATTTGTTCCAGGGTAAAAGCAACTTTCCCCAGGCTGTAGGATATCTCCTGTTTTACAGAAGGGTCCATCAACAGATGGGGTCGGAGGATTAGGTAAGGTAAATTCTATCTTTACGGTCGCGATTTCAGGACCTGTCATTTCTTCATCTGTCATTTCTTCGCCACAACCTACAAATAACAACAATATCAACAGAAGAACTGAAAAAGAATGTGTAACGGATGGATTCAATTTCATCATAAACTCCTTTTGAGTGATTTTCCGATTGCAACGTGCAATCGGGTTCTTGGACGGAAGGGAAGAAGCATCGAAACATGTTATCTTCCACCCTTCCAACTTTCTATGTTTCTCAGATACGTCTTACTTGCGTATTAACATCTTCCGCGTAGCAGAAAAATCACCTGCGGTAAGCACATAGAAATATACACCACTCGCCACAGGTTCACCGAACGCGTTTCTGCCATCCCAATACGCCGCACGGCTCCGGTACTGATAGATACCCGCAGGTTGATGCCCAAGTGACAACTGCCGAACCATTTGACCGTCTATGGCATAGATAGTCAGCTTGACATTTGCGGGTTTTGCCAACTGATACGGTATCCACGTCTCCGGATTGAACGGGTTCGGATAGTTTGCCAAGAGAGCGGTCTCTTTCGGGATTAATGCCATGAGGAGTTGATCTAAGAAGAGAACACCTCTTTGCGCCGTTGGGTCTGTGAGGTTTAAGTGCTGCGCTTGGGAAAGCCACTGACGCACATCTGACGAAGTGAACATCTCTAAGGAATGAAGATGTAGAGAAGGTGCAGCGGCAGTGTTACCGAGTACCCCCGCAACGAGGACAAGATCCGCGATATTAATGACACCATCACCATTGACATCGGCAGCATTCTCTCCCGTCTTTCCAAGACTTGAGCCAACCAACACCAAGTCCTGAATGTTCACGGTACCATCCGCGTTCACATCGCCTCTAAGTTGGGGTGATTTCGTTATCTCCGCACCTTCAACGTGCGGACGAGAACTCTCTCCTTCTCTGTTGGAAAGGAGCGCGTCAGATAACGTTAAAGTGGATGCTTTCACCGCGACGACTTCAAAGGTGAGCGTAGCAAGAGTGCCATTACCGTTGCTTTCTCCTGCCAAGGACGTTGCAGCAAGCTTCACGTGATTTCCGTCTAGGACGGGTGGCACAAAGAACGCATCCGCAGACAGATAATCACCATTCGCACTTGAGACATAACGAAGCGCAGTTGTATCGAACTGCACGGTTGCCTCATAACCTGCCACATCTTCTCCCTTCGCAATATTTAGAGAGAGTGTTAATCGTTCTCCAACAGCAGGGGATCGCACCGGAGCAGGTAAGATACTGACTGTGGTAGTGGTGACGGGTATCTCTTGTGTCCTCGTAGGTGGCAAATTCGTAGTCGTTTTCGCTTTAGGGATCGCCGTAGTAAAATCTGCATTGAGTCTAACCGGCCCCATACCCCAATATTGACCATGCTGGCTGACCTTAACCAAGAGAAGGTTGTTACCGGCTTTAAGCGTTGCAGGAATCAAATTCACTTTAGGAGAAAAGGAATCTGGCGTACAAACTGTGGGATCAAATGCAAAAGGCACATCAACCGTCCGGCAACCAAGCGCGGTAGCAGCTTCTGTGTGAACCACTTCGCCATTAAGCCAAACTTTAACAGCGTCACTGCTTGGGACAGACAGTGTAACATCTTCTTGGTCCCGGGGAGAAATCAGCGTAATTAAAGCGTACGCGGTACGTCCTGTCATATTACCACCTGTGCCGAATCCGAGAATATTGAGAGTGTTATTGATATTATTCGACCAGCATAGGGTTTTACAACCCCCAAAGAGGCCACCCTCACAAAATCTCTCGCATGCAGTCGGATTGTTCACAATATCACCACTCGTCCATTGAAACCGATCAATAGTATCTCCTTCACTGACACCATTTTGGGCAACCTGAGCTTCGGTCATTGCCCCTCCAGTTTCTCGGGTAAGATAATCTCTATTTATGGCTGAACCGTCAGTTATCATCCATAGATAGGGACCTTGTATATGGAACGGATCACCTTCACGAACTAGGATCTCTGCTGTGAGTGCTGGCCCATTGTAGTTCGCTATTGCATCTGCCCCCACGGTAAAAGTGAGGGTGGCATCAGTGTCCATATTGCCTGAGAAGTCAAGTTTAACCCTTACCACTATGTTGTTTACGCGTGTTACATCGAAAAACGGGTTAAAACTATCAAAGACTGATTTAAGAGTTACACCTGCAATACCGGATACCTTGAAGGCATTAGCGTGCTCTTTACGTAACCACCGTTCGTAAGTACTACCACTAAGGGTGAGTGTGACGACGCTTTCATTCAGTGTCGTCTCCGTTAAAGGTTGCCGGGTTGAGGCAGTTATTGTTGGGTTTCCTACCTGCGCATAATTGGCACCTTGTATACCAAAGGTTATCAAGAGAATAACCAAAATAAACACGCCCATTTTCGATTTGCATAACATTTTCATCATAAACTCCTTTTTCGGGCTATCAGCGAGCAGGAGTCAGCCGTCAGTAGGGGTTCGGACGATTACAAATGTTTTCATCTACCATACACGCTACTGACAACTGAAAGGGTTACACAGAAACCGGTTCTGACAACTGATAACTTTTTTGCTACTTCAGAATGAGCATCTTCCGCGTAGCAGTGAAATCACCTGTGGTGAGTGTGTAGAAATACAAGCCACTCGCGACAGGTTCACCATATTCATTTCTGCCATTCCAATGGGCGGCGCGGCTCCGAGTCTGATACGTCCCAGCGGCTTGATGTCCGAGGGCTAACTGTCGGACTGCCTGCCCATCGACGGCATAGATCGTCAGCGTCACCTCTGCAGATGTCTCTAACTGATAGGGTATCCACGTCTCCGGGTTGAACGGGTTCGGGTAGTTCGCCAAGAGAGCCGTCTCTTGGGGTACCAAGGCTCCCAAGAGTTGTTCTAAAAACAGAACGCCCCTTCGCACGCTCAGATCCGTGAGACTTCGTTGACGCGCCTGAGAGAGCCATAACTTGACATCCGCAACAGTCAGTTGTGCTAAAGCATCGGAATGCAGAGAAGGTGCCGCCGCAGCATTAGCATCCAACACCGCAGTCACCAAGAGCAAATCGTCTATGTTTACAACACCATCACCGTTGACATCCCCAGTCGTGGTGCCTGTTTGACCATACTGTTGCGCGACGGACACCAAATCTTGCACATCCACTACGCCATCGTCATTGACATCCTCGGGAACAACGGGTGGCGCGGTTACCGTGACACTCACAGCCATTGAGCAATTGTTATCCGTGTCGCTTTCATCGGTGACGCTATCCACGCAGGCCCCGTAATAGTAGGTCCCGGGGGTTGTTGGCACAGTGACAGTAAGATAGCGATGGATGGTGGCATTCGCAGCGAGCGCGTCTCTGTTGGCACTACGGAGTTGTGTATCCTCTGTGGAGATGACCGCATCCGTGGAACGATAATACCGGAGTGTTGTCGGAGTGGATTCTCCGGTGCCGTTGTTTTTCAATATCGCATAGAGTCTAAACTGTTCACCCGGAGCCACGGTAGAGGGTTCTGCTTGAACCGCGTCAACCACGAGATCCGGGGTCCGTGGGACGGAAATCACGGGTGCTTCTGGTTGCGGCGGTGGTCGCGCGGTGGTGCCTCCACCGCCCGGAGTCACCGCCTCTATTTTCCAAGATCCGTCGTTCTGTTTATTCGCGACAAAGTTTCGCTGCTTGCCATTGATATTTCCACGCAGATTTATCCCCGTTCCGGCGGTAAAAAATAAGTATCGACCGGATCCGTTTGCAAGCACAGAAAAATCATCTCCAGTGCCGGGATCCGTACAACTTTCGCCAGGTCGAAGCACATCTCCAACTTGACAGATTTGGGAATAACTCACACCTTGCAATCCACATATCAATACTACCATCACGAGGGTTGACAAGACGACTTTCCAATTCAAGTCTAACATTTTCATAAGAAACCTCTTTTGCGTAATTTTCCGATTGCAACGGGCAATCGGGTTGATTCACCGGCGCGCTTCCGCAAGCAAAAAGAAAAATATCGCCCTACAAGCAAAGCACGCCTACAAAAACGACTTCATAGTTTGAATTTCGCAAGTTGTTGAAACTATTATGCTCTCAGCAAACTGAAAGTTTATGCTACTCCTTTTTAAGATATGTAGCAAAAGTTGTGCCAACTTCCGAACTCCTTTGGCCTATCCTGCGGTGTTCTGGTGTCCCACATAGGGTATAGGCTTGTAAAATCAGGGGTTTCTAAGCCCTTGTTGAATTCCACATTCAACGGGTTTTTCTCCTTTGTCAATGGATATGAGACCGCAAAAATTTTTGTCCGACTCCCAATTTTTTTCGGTTTTCGTAAAAAATTTTGGTGTGGTCAAGGTGAATAAAGCCAGAACGCTTGCCAAATCCGCTCTGCAAGCGCGACAACTTCGTTTTTACTATGCCCTCACGTTATACTACATATTGAGGGCAAAAATTTGACAACCCCACTAAAAATGTGATACACTAAAAGAGAAGTGTAAGGGCGTAAAAACGCCCCTACACACTGCAAACAAGGATTGCCCTGATTAAATTCAGAGTGATATAGGGATTACACCCTTAATCCATGTTTGTTATAGTGAATAGGCAGCCTCAAGTAGCTATTTGATCACTGCCTATCACTGACTTCAGAAAGGTGCGAAATAACCGTTTCGCACCTTTCAATTTCATAGGATTTACGCATCAGCGATTTTCATCATAATCGCTCTGGAACCTGTGCGTTGGTTTTGAGATTCAGATGAGCTTCTTCGTCTGAGTCTTCGTCTGATGGAACTATTATGCTAGTAGTTTGTCAACGTTATTTTGACTTTTTGTAGGTGTTTTTGATTGGGTATTTCCTGCAGGTAGAACGGAGTGAAA
>JAGWBV010000011.1:46899-50750 GCA_021295715.1 Candidatus Poribacteria bacterium
CAAGGGACTGCCCCTACAGGGAAAATCCCTTCAACCCAACTTACAATACTATCAAACTCAACTTGACACAGCACTAGAACCCGATGAGCAATCGCCACCACTACTGCCACCACTGTCTACACAACCGATAATAATTAGCACTATCATGAGTGAGCAAAACCAAATACTGTTTATCACTTTCTTTATTGCTTCCATGTTTTCCTCCAAAAAATATGTCATTAACTTTTCTCCACTCTAAAACATGAGGATTTTTGAAATCACTTTAGTTTCGGGGAATGAAACCAAAACCTCGCCTTCATATCCTCACCTTAAAATTCTTATTCTGCCGAGCGATACGTTTAAATGGACACTCAGGAATTGACGAGGTTAGGAAACCTCGCCAATGGCGTAATACGTAGCGTTTCATGGAAAAATTGCGCAAGTCCTATTACATTAAGGATGTAGCAAAAACTGTGCCAACGCTCTAAATTTTTTCACCGCTCCTGCGGTGTTCTGGTGTCCCACATAGGGTGTAGGCTTGTAAAGTCAGGGTTTCTCCTCCGTTGCTGAATTCCAAATTTAACAGGATTCTCTTTTGTTAATGGGTGTGAGACCGCAAAAATTTTTGTCCGACTCCCAATTTTTTTCGGTTTTCGTAAAGAATTTTTCTGAACATACCTAATTTCCATCTGATTGTTTGTTCCACCTTTTTTGGAGTACCGTTTTTGCATACGCACAATACTTATTTAAGGTCGGTATAGATATTTTGAGTTGCTGTGCTATCTCCTTCTTAGAACGGTAGAGGTTTTCCGCCTCATATCTCAGCAGGCTGATATAGGCGGTTATATCGGGGAGGGTTCCGAGTCGCGCTAATTCCCAGAGTCGATCTTTCGCGTTTTCGAGGCGTGTGGGAGGCGTTAGGTCAGGTGCTTTTAAGATTTCTGCTTCGACTGCGGCGGAATTCGATAAATCTGTTTGCTCCTGTGAGGGAGCATCGGGATCCTTTAAATTTTCGACTGCTATTCTGATATCCTGTTCTCCGAGTTCTTCGCTTTCAGCCAAGATAATGGCGGTTTCTATGGTATTTCTCAGTTCACGAATATTCCCGTGCCAATCGGCGTTTTGGAGATAATTGAGTGCCTCCGGGGTTACATCGGTAATTACTTTGTTGTGTGCTTTGCTTAATTGGGAGACAAAATCACACGCCAAGGGTGGGATGTCCGAGCGTCGATTGCGGAGCGGTGGCACCTGAATGCGAAAGAGATTCAGCCGGTAATAGAGGTCCTCTCTAAACTTTTTCTCATTGACTGCGGTTTTAAGGTTGACATTTGTCGCCGAGATGACCCGGACATCCACTTTGACGGTTTTTTCGCCCCCGACGGGTGAGAATTCTTGCTGCTCCAGCACGCGGAGAAAGTTCGCTTGGACTTCAAGCGGTAGGTCGCCGACTTCATCGAGGAACAATGTGCCTCCGTGTGCCTGTTTAAAGATACCGGGACGCTCCCGGATCGCATTGGTAAAAGCCCCTTTTTCATGCCCGAAGAGTTCGCTTTGAATGAGATCTGAAGGGACCCCCCCGCAGTTGACGATTTTGTAAGGTCCCGCTTTACGTGGACTATTGTCATGAATAGTTTGGGCAATGATTTCTTTCCCAACGCCTGTTTCACCTGTAATAAGGACGGTTGCTTTTGTAGGGGCGACCTGCTGCGCGTATTGAAAGACCGCTTGCATCTGTGCAGATTCGCTGATGACATGTCGCGTAACACCGTATTTTGGAACTGTCGTTTTCTCGCTCATTGCCTTTTTTTCCCTTATTGATGCGAGATCACCTCTGCAAGCATTACACGTTACAGAAAGTTCTCGTTTGGTAAGCCCTTGGGGACATTTACAAGAGTTCGCGGTATGTCGAAAGTGCCTCGTAGAAATCGCCGCGTTTCGCTAAAAGCAGTGCCTTCTCGCGGTGATATTTTCCATCCTGTAGATGGGTATTGCGTTTGGATTCCAGTCGTTGAAGTTCCGCCTCTGACGCGGCGCGAAGTTCACGTAGTGTTAGACTCGTTTGTTCTTGTTCGATACAGTCTTGTAATCTTTCCCGTAGCCACAGTGCAGGCAAAATATTTCTGAGCCTGCCTGCATAAGGCGCGCGCTTCTCTTCAATCGCTAAACAGAATTCGCGCAGTTGCCCCGAAGCACCTTGTATATTCGCCGAGACCTCCTCATCCTCGCTGCCCATTCTGAAAGTGTTCTCACTGGAGAAACGCTGCCACGTATGGAGATCGCTCCAGATGTGAGAAGCACTGCCTGTAATTTCGATTTTGTGGTATGCGTCGTTTCCCCACTGTCGATTGGATGTCTGGCAGAAGGTACAAAGTGCCCCCTGCGGAAATCTGAGGATACACGACATGTTCGGGGCTCCGATTTCGGAAGCCATGACTGTTACTTCTTCAGGCAGGACGGTATATTCCGCAAAGAGCCGTCGAACGATCTCAAAAACGATCTGGAAATGGACCTCCCCGAATTTCAGGAGGTCCTTTAAATGTGCCACCCGCCCAATTCCGAGTAAAAATCGCATATCCTGAATGGTTCCGAACGTTGACTCACTGGCGATACGTAAGATGTCCTGAACGCATCTCCCAAATATAAGCCGGGTGCCTGCCATAACGAGTCGTTCATATTTTTCAGATGCTGCGGCGAGACGGAGGCCATCTTCCAAAGAGTCGGGATGGACTGGCGATAAAACATGGATGCCAGCCGCAAGCGCGGCTTCAATGAGTTGGACACACGGCACGCGTGCTGGCTCCTCTGAGAGAATGACGACCCCTTGTAATTTCGGCACCGCTGTGTTAAACATTTCTTCAGGGGATGCGAAGAAATCACAGTTAAAAAAGGAGGCTAACGCTTCAACACGGGCTCGGTTTTCAGGGGCAACGCTGGAATCGGCAACGCAGTTTACGGGCAGTTGAATGGGGTAGAAGGCTCGAAAAAGCCACGGTTGTATCTGTTCTCCGGAATAAACCACGCCGATCCTCATACATCCCTCCCGTGATTGTGGTATTTCCGTAAGTCCTCTATTTCAGCGATACGGGCGTTTGCCGCCGCAATCTCAGTTTGTGCCCATTGGTTAACGGATGCGTTTATCTCTGTGATAGCTGTCTCGTACAAGGATTCAATTTCAACTTCCGTCTTAGACAGGAATTCCGGTATCTCTTGGATAGACTTTTTTAAAACCGCGAGACATCCTACCTGAAATTCAAGCAAGCCTCTGAGGCGGAACGTCAACGCGAGCATCCCCCACCATCTGCTGTTCACTTCGTTAATCAGCTGAACACCCCCAATTAAAGGCTTCGATAACGGATTATCTGCCGCAGGCAGCCGCAAAATATCAAGTGTGACAGCCATTGTCAGCTCTTGGAGCCCTACCCACTGTGAATTTCCACTCCAGACATTCGCGACAGAAAAATGATGCGTCTGTCCGATAGCACGACAGAACACCTCATGCCGTACCAGATTCGCAGCTTTTCTGTCAACCAAGAGATCCAAGGCAATGGCACGAACATTCTGTCCGTAGGGGACAGCGTCGTTAATGCGGGCGGTATTCATCACAGCTAAGTTTGGACCCGACCGAGGGACCCGTAACTTCGCCGAATAAACCGCTGAATCGTAGTACTTTCGGAACTCTTCTCTTGTGATCTTCACCACATCCTTTCAACGTTATCAAAATCCTACCAAATTTGTCAAGTTCTCGTCAACAAAAAACTGGGAAATCTTTTTTTTTTTTAACGCGGAGCAACAAAATGTGGTGCTATGAGACTTACTGCCATACAGAGCGGATTTGATCTCGGACGGTCGTAAGGGGCATCAACAAAATATTC
>JAGWBV010000012.1:0-17087 GCA_021295715.1 Candidatus Poribacteria bacterium
GGCATGGAAATCTGGACGATTGTCCGCTAAATCGGGTCCCATGTCGTGCAACAGCAAATCTGTGTACGGATGGATCGTTTGGTTGCTCACTGAAGGCACGCCTGCTAAAACACCCGTTCTTAACGTCGGCACATGACAACTGGCGCATTGCGCTTCAGCAAAAAGTTGTTCACCGTGTTTAACCTGTGGATTATCCACGTCCCGCCGTGCTGGCACCGCCAACGTCTGAACATAGAACGTCACCACCTCTAAAATCTCGTCACTCACCTCCGGTGTTACGCTGTGTTCAGTGAGTTGTGATTGTCCCGCCGAGTTTTCTGTTGAGAACAGTGAGGTCGTGATGCCCATATCGTCGTTATAGGCTGCTGCAACCTGCTGAAGGAGTGTCGGTTGATTCGCTTTCCATCCGAAACGTCCGAGCGTATAACGCTTTGCTACGACATCCCATACGTAATTCGGCTTGCCTGAGATACCGTCCCCATCAATATCGGCTTCATCAGCATAAGCAAGGATGGCGTTTTCAGGGATCGCTTCCAACAAACCGAGTCCAAAGACCGCTGGCGCGACACGTGGCGATACTTCAACGTTTTCTGGTAATGGTTGATAGGCTTCCGTAACAGTATAGTTTGGGTGGCGCAGGTGCACACGCGTGCCATCTGCTGTCGTCAGGGGCTGCTCGGTATATTCAATCTTGACTTTACCTTCTGGGTGCGCTTCAACGATAGCGCGGTTGTTAAGTTGTGTACCAAAGCCAGGGACTGGCGTTGGTGGTTTTCCGGCTATCGAATCCTCTGCCTTTGGGAGACTGAGCCTGAAAAGCAGGGACACGAGTCCCTCGTCTGCCCCCGGTGGTCGCCCGCGACCATCACGAGAGTGACAGTTAATACATGAAACGTTATTGTAGATGGGTCCGAGTCCGGGGTTTACCACCGCAGGTGCTGTCACAAAAACGGCTTCAAATTCAACATCACCTTCCAGGTGCTTCGCAAGTGCTGCGTCTGAAAGATTGGGCGCAGGGATTGAGAACGCGTGGCTTGACGCATCAAAGATAGTCGTCTCGCCACCGGAAAGATCGCTTGTTAAAAATACCGGTGTCGATTCTACAGCCACGGGGGACTCGGAATCACAGGCACTTAACAGAATTGACATCAAGAGAATTAGATAGAATAAACTTTGAAGATGTTTCATCTTTTTCGTGCAAATCACAATAGGGCTATAGGAGCATAGTAGTAAGGGAACAGCACGAGTGCTGTTCCCCGCAAAAACGAAATGGTTTCCCTTTCGTATTTACCTTTATTGGAATTAAAACTCTTTACAAAATATATTAATTAAACTCACTCGATTGGACGAGCGGAAGTATATCTTGTTCGAGTGTCTGTTGGACCTTGCTGACAGCATCGATTGCAACTTGGACGGCACCGCGATTCACAGTAATCGAATCACGGAACGGGTCTGGGATTGCACCGATGGCATCAATCGCTGCCTGCACCTCTTGCTGGAAACGCGCATCTAAGTCCGGATCCTGACCGTTTACGAATTCGTTGAGACCTTGTCCATCGGTTGCGAATTTTCCCATATAGACGTTCTGAATTCCACGGATGTTGTCTTGGAAATCCGAGATGGAATTGAAGCTAAACTGGGATTCAACAAGGGTTGTGTCCGATTCGTTGTAGGGATCGGAGATCTTGCCATTCGCGACTTCATCGGCAATGACGATCATGCCGTTGACCATCTCTTGGACTGCGGCACTTTGAGAGGGATAGACAGCACTACCCACACCAGCTTGTGCGACTGCGCTGCTGAAATTTTCACCTTCTGGTGCCCACGCCAATCGCAGTTGAGAGGTGCTCACCTTAAGATTCTCTGTTGTCGAAACGAGGTACTCCAGTTCACGTGAGGTTAGATCTGATGCTTTCCGTTGATTGCCGTCACGGAACAGGAGGAACTCGATCGTGTGGAATCCTTTCTGGGTGTCTTCTAATCCGCTGACGAAATCCACTGTTAATGAATCGCCGCTGTCAAGAACGGACTGCAAGTTAATATGATCGACGGGCCAGCTGTCTAATGCTGGGTCGAGTCCTTGCGTGTCAACGGGACCGAACAGGAACGCTTCGCTCTGTTCCCAAGGTGTTCGCGTCGCTTTCCATGCTTGTTGTGCCCTTTCGAGATTTGCTTGCGAGGTATCCAATGCCAACGCCTTGACAGATGTCAAAAGTTCGCCTGCTTTGTTATCCAGTTCTGTGTAGGTGGCTAATACGACGGTATTCGCGAAGTCGTTGAGCATGGTGCCTGCGTCAAAAGTTTCGCCTTGTAACTGTTCATTGCTCTCATCTTCCTCATCGCTACCGCATCCCATGACAAAAGCGGATGCGAGTAGTAAACAACACATTCCTATAGCAAGTTTTGACTTGCAAGCTGCGTCAAAAAGTGTCCAATGAAAGCAAGCCTTTGGGAACTTGCGGGACTCTAATGTATAGAGTTTCATAAAAATCTCCATTTTTTATTTTTGATTACACGCGATGCGTGTGTTAGTATTGAAAACCCAAGCCGAGCGCAAAGGTATCTTCCTTATTTTTCTCCTTTGTCGCTAACCGTCGCAGTGAGTAGTGACTCTTGAAAACGAGTTGCGGGTGGACGTGGTAGTTAATCCCAAAAGTCCACGTGGTTCTTTCCCACCGCGGATTGTCGAAGATAATACCTTCAACACTCGCCATTGTGTCGTAAAAATCGTAACGCGCAAAGACATCTAAGACCTTGTTGGGAGAAGTATCCTTCAAATCTTGATGTTCCGTGCTGTTGTTAGGTTGTCTGAAAAATGATAAGATATCGTAACCCGCCTCAATGTACCAACCCATAGCTGAACTCCCTATCGGTGTCCGCTTTACATTGAGATTATTGGAGAGCGTCCGATTGACTTTAGACAAACGATCCGCGTTTTCGAGTGCTCCCCAGAGGAACAATCCTCTCACCTTCACTGCATTTACCTCATAAAATCCATGAAAACTCACAATCCCGACATGGGCATCGAAGTCTACGTCAGGTTTTGGTCGGTTCGCCGCCGTGTCTCCGTAGTAACCAGAAATACCGACGGTCGCGTTTTCATGAAACGCATAATCGAGTCGTCCAACGAATGCGGGTGCCTCAGCGTTCGCAGTTTCAAACCGAAGTTGGTGTCCCCGAACGATCCAGTGTCGGGAACTAAAACCCGTTGAATCTAATCCGTTGACAATTTGTGCTTGATACTGCAGCGAACCGAGTGAACCGAAAATTTCGACACCGGTTTCATGCCATATAGTCGGAATGAGATGTGTCTCTGCTTCGGGACGCGTCGTCGTAAAGTAGTGTTGCGGTCGATGCCGTTTCGCAACGAGTCCAACTGGGACGATGATATGTCCAACGCGTAGGTTAAAGGAGGGTTGAAAGGAGAAGACAGCGGCAAGTTTTTCGACGATAACCTCGCCGCCTTTTTCAATCTCTGTCTCAAATTCCCCAAACTCTTCAAATTTGTCGAATTCCATCGTGCTGCCGGTGCCACCATGCTCGAATTCAAGTTCCGATTCAAGTCGGATGGTATCGTTGATACGGTATTTCGGCGCGATGACGAAGCGTTCCACGTCAATAGCAGCGCGTCTATCTGGGTCAAGTTCCCAATTGAAATGGGAGTAGTTAATCACGCCGTATCCGGAGACCGAGAATGGATTTGGTTCAGCAATAACACTTACATTGAGTGAAATGAACATTCCACAAACCGCGAGAAATCTTATAGAATTTGCCAGTTGTTTCTTCATGAATATGATTTTTAAATATGATATTGAGACTCATTATCATATTTTTGGCTACTCAGTAGTCTGAATATTTATTGGAGATTGCGTTCTAAAAATTGATAACGAATCTCATTATCTTTTAATTATACCTACAATTCCCGTGAAAGTCAAAAAAATCTCGATAAATTCGCAAATATTTGCATGAATTGTGTTAATTATACCTACAATTCCCGAGAATGTCAAAAAAATATCATAATTTCTGAGTTAAATCATTGTTTTGCTGTTGATAGTATATTGGTTGCTGCAAGGTATAACGCTTGTTGTTCTCCTCGCAATTCGAGTTCAGTTGTTTTTGTTGGCGAGGTTTGTAACCTCGCCAGTTTCTGTTCTACTGTTTCTCCCAGATTTGCACGTTATGTCTCGGCAAATCGAACGGATATTCCCCGTACGCAAGCGTCGGTAATCCGTTATCGTCTACTGTGACGACAACATAGAGTCGGTGTGGAGAAACGCTTGTATCCACGCGCTCCAGGAACTGCCACTGGTCACCACTGGATGTAGTTACTTTTATCTTTGTCCAGAGGATACCTTCACCGTCTATATATGTTCCATCGGATATTTGAATGCTATGCGGATCGTCTGGTGGTAAGGTAAAACTCTCGCCTATCGTGGAGGTGGAATTTAAATGCGTGTGTGATACAAGTCCCGGGGACAGGCACCTCAACGCCGTTCTGATCGACAACCCAGACGTGATCGCGTTCTTGCATCGGAATGGAGGTATCTATCTCGGGAGTACCCGATTTTACGACTTGTTGAGTCTGATTGCAAGAAGAAAATCCGATGACAAATGCTGTAATAGTAAGTATAAATGCAAGTTTAGTGATGTGTCTGTTTATGATGTTCATAATGAAATCCTTTAAAAAATTTAGATTTTGTATATTTTATAGTAATTATAGAATATCTCAATCGGGCATTCAGGTCTCAGCACTTGGTACGGAAAGCATTGAAGGCAACCATCAACCGTTTTTTGCCTGCTAAGACACTCCAAGAACTGTGAGGCAGTAGGTTGTCGAGTGGATCCTTTTCGGGCAATAAATTGTCCCCACAATGCCCAAAACGTGGTTTCATAACCGACGGGTTGCGCCGTCTTAACATAGTCTGGTGGAAAGAGTCTAAGGTAGGCGGGTATGTTGTAGAGCCAAGATCCACCACGCACCGTTTCTACGTCGGGGTGATGTGTTTGAATGTGCCGAAACATCGCCGACAATTCCGATTTTCGGACGGTCGTTCTTGCCTTGCTCAAGGTGCCGTGTTCAGAGGTTTCACGATTTTCAAAGTGTAGTCGAAGTTTTTGTGTATTGCGCCATGGATAAACGTAGGAGAAACATCCAAAGAATTTACGATCGTTGGAAGGAGTTGTCTGCACAGCCAAACGCTGAAGATAGAAATCGTATGTCCACTCTTCCGGAGTATCGGACGGACGGAGTCCTTCGATGAATGCATCCCATAGTGGATTGGGAAGGTCATGGGAGACTCGCAAATTGAACAGAGTTCGCAAGATTGTGTAGTCTATTAACACGTCTTTTAAAGCCTGATGAGAGACTTCAGCAATTTTCTGGGCGAATCTGATTTGTAATATCAGAAAATCCTTGGTATATTTTATCAGGTTTCTACCTCGTTTATTTGTTTCTGGCTAACGTTTCAACCGACTGTCTTATCCTTTCGCTGATGTATGATGACACGATTGCCATCGGGATCTTCGATAATCGCCCAAAAGCATACAGCGGATTCACCTAACGGTGAGTGGATATGAATTCCAGATTGTTCTAATTCTTCTAAAGCAGCCTTCGCGTCCTTGACAGCAAGCGCGACCATTCCTCCACCGGGTTGTGTGAAACGGTCGCCCTGCCCTAATACCAACGTGCCGGGATTTATTTCGAATTCTGCCCATGTCCCTTCATGCACCAAACATGCCAGTGGAATCCCAAGCATATCGCGATAAAAGGTGAGCGATTTCTGCATATCGCTCACCGCAAAGAAAGTAAAGTCGATACCTAATACATTCACAACTGCAGTCTCCTCCACTCGCCCTACAATGGTGGTGTACTAAGCGGCAAGGGTTTGGATGGGATATTCGCTATCGTGTTCGGGTGCTGTCCAGAACGGATGCCAATCTCTGGCTCGATCCTTTCCGATGTAAAGCGTCTTTCCGATAACTGCCCACGCTGTTCCATTGGCTGCAAACGCGATATAGCCGGTGCTAATCCGATCAGTGAATTCTGCGAGCTGATCGTTGAGTTGCGTCCACGTCGCACCGCGATTCTCCGAACGACAGAGCCAAGCACCACCGCCTCTGGGTCCGTTCTGGACTGTGGCGATCAATAGGTCCGGGTTTGCTGGATGCACAGCAATAGCGGTGCCGTAGAGACGGGGTAAACCTTCGATCCGATTCTCCCAAGAGTGCCCACGGTCGGCACTGACATAAACACCGTTTTGCGTGTTCGCATAAACTCGATTATCGTCTGCAGGACACGTAGCGACTTGGTGTACATCTTTATGAAGTTCTGGCGTGACAGGTTCCCAAGAGATTCCTTCATCGTTGGAACGCATGATACTTCCGACGTGGATATCTGCGTAACAAAAGCCGTCTTGAGTTTTGGCAAAAGTCCGCACGGCTGGTGGTCCGCCCCACGGTGTATACCAATCTTTCCGACATTCTAATTCGTCAAACGCGACAATCCGTTCTGCTGGTCCTTCTTCTCCAACGAGGCGATAGACATAAGCACCCTCATCTGTTCCGATGAGTAGTGTTAACGGATCCTCGCGAACAACGAGCAATGAGGCGATTGGATCCTCTATACCTGTTGGGATTCGTTTCTCACCATCTTCCGATAAAACCAGTAGCGTTCCATCCGACAGGGTAGATACCACGGCTTTGCCGCTTGACAGTGAAACCATTGCACCATGAGGTGCCATTCCGCCGAGTCTGCCTTCATAGACGAGGGTGGGTTCACTATTTCCATCATCTCCAACGGCATAGATAGCGTTGTAAGTTGCGATAAACATTATGTATCTCCTTTGCGGTATTCTCCGACCTTATAACTGAACCTCATTTACCTTCAACTGTGTCAATCGAATTTATCGACAAGACGATAGTATTTCCACAGGTCAGCGTATTTTTGAATTTTACCATAATTTTTATGAATCTGGCAACACATCTGTAAATAATTCGCGATCGTTCAAAGGTTGCACAGGTCTGTTGTTGCCGTACAGAATCGTTTTGAACGCTGCGATTTGCGAGTGAGACATCTCAATTGGTGTTGTTAGCACAAACCATTTGACCCCTTCTGAGCAGGGCGGTGTTGTCAACGAACCGGTATAGCGATAGGTGTGCTTTGAACTCGGCAACAAATCGAGAATATTTAAGATGACATCTCCAATCTGTTCAGATTCACCCGGAACAGAGGGCAAATGCTGCCAAAAAGGAGCGAACGCTGTGTTGGTGCTCCCGTTCTCAATGAGGATGCCAATAACAGCCAACGTCCCGTCTTCGCTTTTATGGACGAGATGCATCTCCATGTCATAGGGGTATCCTGACACTGTATGTTCGCTCGGTGCGTGGAAGTGGAATTGTAGAAGATGGTATTTCATCCTGTCCACCTCAATCCAACTCCCCTCTGGATACACAATTTCGATTGTATTACCCGTATTGCGGATATTTAAAGATGTTGACTGGTAGTTAAAGGTAATAATCGGAAGTTTGGTTGGTGTCGGATTCACGATGTCAATCGGTGATTGGTGTGTTCCTGCACCGCAAAGCCGGTATTCTGGGTTGAGTCGCTCCCAAACGTCCGGTCCGTTCTCTGCTTCGTAGCCCCAGCATACCGTTTCAGTATGATGGGCAGTTTTCTTTGTTTTTTCGTGATAGTTCATAAAAATATAAGCGGATAATAAAAATACAGGTATGGTTGTCTGCTTTGCCTGTTTATTTATCAAGTCAGTTATCTCTATTTTCCTTTCTACTTTATGGTTACTCCAACCATAGTAGATATAAACGGTGCCCAAAACTCCTTGAATTAAGGTGCATCTTGTGGGAATAGCGAGAATACTATGGTATCTAAGACGTTTCCTCCGGTCGAAGAACTATCTCTTACCTTTTTCTTTTCAGATGGGTTGAGTTTTTCGGCAACTCGTGCGCTCGGAATATTGCCAATTGAAGTTACCACATCAATACGTTTGAGTCGAAGATGCTCGAATCCAAAGCGAACAAGAAGTTTGGAGGCAGCAGTTGCCACACCTTGCCGTGTTCGAGAGGTTCTGACCCAATACCCAAGGTTTGCTGTTTGGTCAACCCAATTGACTTGGTCCAAGCCACACCCACCCAGAACACTACCGGTTCCTACATCGGTAATGGCAAAGTGATATTCGCTTTGTTGTTCCCAGAGTTTTGGGACCGTTTTTTCAATCCACATCCGTGTTTCTTTGATTGAGTACTCTTGATGAAGCCACGGTAGATGACGCGATACCTCTGCAATTGACTCCCGCGCAGCCTCAAAACAAGCGTGAACGTCGCTGGGTTGGTAGGTCCGAATAGCGATTGTTCCATCGCTGAATTCTGTTGGAGTCTGCATAGTGACTGTCATCCGTGTAACCTTTTCGTTAGCAAGAGTAGGTTAGGTGAAAGTTTGACTATTAAAGGATGATCGTCTTTTCATCCATCGGTTAAATGCAAATCTGTAATTGCCGCGATGAATCGTTCGGCTACTGCTCGTGCGAGTCTGTTTTCTCGGTCATTTTCTGGATTTAACGAGGCTACCATAAGTACCGCTTGGACAAAATAACGCGACATAGCGATCCTATAGTCCTCCCAACACATATCAAAGGTGTATCCACTAACCCCTTTTTTCTTCAAGGTTTCATGGTAGATTTTTAAGAGTTGCTGTTCCGCCACCTGCCGTTCTGATGTAACTTGTAAGCACCCGCCAACAAACCAGGCCACATCCCAAACGCCCTCTCCGCGTGATATATCTTGCCAGTCAATCACAGCAAAACCTTGTTTTCCAAGAGAAGCACCAAAAAACGTGTTTTCCAAGCGAAAATCACCGTGAATCAAGGTTCTCGGTGGTTTCCCAAATTGGGACTTATCCGTTAATGTCTCAGGCAATTGTTCTCCAAAAGCCTTCGCTGCATCGGTCAACAGAACTCCCGCTTTGTTCACAAAAATAGGGAAGGCATTTCGATATTGATCGAGAACCCAGCGGGTAACAGAAACAAAGTCCGTTGATGAGCCAGGTAACCAATCGATTCCTGCAAGTTTTTCGCTTTGCCACCAGTGAGCATGGAAACCAGCAATTGCGCGGAGGGCAAGTGCTGTTTTTTCTGGTGTGCTTCCTCTGATTTGATCTCCGACTTTCGCTGGAGCAAGGTCTTCAAGGATCCTAACATACTTCCCATCGGAGACATTCATAGCACTGTAATAACAATGCGGAGTCCGAAGGTGTGTCTCTCTTGCAAGTTGCAGATAAAACAAAATTTCGCACTTATCTGGCGTAAATGGACGCGTTCTTGCCCGCAGGGGTTCATCTGGTGCCTGTAGTTTGGCAATCAACGTGTTTGGTAGTGTTGATTGAGGTTGATTAGAACTGAGATGCAAACGTGCTAACTGTCCCGCACAAGTCAACTCCGCGATTGGTTCAATACGCAGTGATGTTACGATGGCGTTCAAGGATATACCAGTTGAACATAAGGCTTCAGTGAGCCATTGAGGTGTAATATCGTTAGGTGTGTCGGGAATACTTAAAAGATCCATCAGGTTCTAATCAAAGATATTCTACATAGGACTTACGCATAACGCTCTTTTGTAGCATAAACTGTTAGTTTGTGCCAAGGATATTGACGTTTTTTTCGAGAACTCACATCTAACAGTGCCTGATAAAATTATAATTGCGTAAGTCCTGCTACAAACAATACGGTCTCTTTGTTAGGCATGTAGCATTTTCATAAATGTATCCTGACTCGAAAAGTCTTCAACCCAAAATTTGCACTTTCCCTTTAACCGTTTTCCGACTCCTATAAAATGCCATCCGAGTTCTTCGGTCGCCTGCATATCCCATTCGGCGTCGCCTATATATACGATGCGATGGAAGCAATTCCCCAACGCAAATAAGCATTTCTGCATGATGACTACGCGTTCATCACCGTCATCACTGGAAGTTAAAACCGTATTCTTCAGGTTAAATCCTGCGTGCCAAAGTTTCATTTTCGCGGTGTGTCTCCAACCCCCTGTTGCGAATCCAACTTTGTAGTCTTCTGCATTGAGGAGTTTATTAATCAAATGAATAGCTCCTTTTTTGGGGCGACATTCACCACTGTTTTGAAGATGCTGTCTAATCAATTCTCCGAATTTCGTGCGGACTTCCTTAATTTGCTCCTTTTCCTGAATCTTATTCTCTTCCATGATTTGGCGCAAACTACCTGTATCGGTCACGTTTTTGTATTTGCTCCAATCATCATGGATATAAACTTCACCCAAGACTTCTTTTATGGCGGAGATGTAGCAGGCATCATCGAAACCAAAGCTTTCGACAAGGGTGCCGTCAATATCAAATATTGTCGCAATCATTTGTTACAATTCCTGTCCTTGATCCTTGTCTATGAACGGTTCTGATGGCAATCGCGGCGGGAAGATGAGCGTATGGGTTTTGGATAATTGTTGATAGGTTTTCAGAACCTCTTGCAACTGATTGTAGAATCGCTCACATTCTTTTTTGGTGCCGAGCAGCTCTATGCTCGGGGAATTTGACAGATTAATATGCAACTCGTACGAACGATGCCTCCCTTTGATTATCTGAATCTGGTGTACGTACTGAATATTCACCATCCCTCGATAGGAAGAGTTATACTTCCCATCTTGGTTGATGATCTCGATAAACATTATGAATCTCCTTTAGATTTTTGTGGCGTAAATAATAGATAATTGCGACCTATTCGTTTGCCTCAACATCCGTGAGTAGTCTGCGTCCATTCAACGGCTGGACGGGCCGATTGTTATCATGGATAATTGCTTTAAATGCCGCGATTTGAGCTTCAGACATCTCGATCGGGGTTGTCAGCACGATCCATTTGACATTTTCTGAACAAGGCGGGGTCGTCAGTGAACCATCGTAGCGGTAGGTGTTGGAAAAAGGCTGTCCCGCCTCGTCGGTTACCTGCCCATTTGTTGACAGCATAAGGTGAAGATCCACGTTGACATGCCCAATGTGTTGTGTTTCGCCTGGGACTGCAGGCAAATGGGCCCAAATAGGGTCAAATGCGAAGTTGTGGCTGCCGTTCTCGATCAGCAATCCAACGACTGCCAAGCTGCCAACCTCACTTTTGTGAACGAGGTGCATCTCCATATCAAATGGTTTACCTGCCACTGTGTGTTCACTCGGCGCGTGGAAATGGAATTGGAGAAGTTGGTACCGCGTGCCATCAACCACAATCCAGTTCCCTTCTGGATAAGTAACTGCAATTGTATGGCCAGTATTGCGGATGTTCAGGTCTGTTGTCCGATAGTACTCATGAGTGATAGGGAGCAGTTTTACTGGCGTGGGGTTCACGAGATCAATCGGTGATTGATGTTTTCCTTCAGCACAAAGGATATATTCTGGACTGAGTGCCGCCCAAACGTCCGGTCCATTTTCTGGTTCGTAACCCCATTCCGTTTTCTCGGTGTGGGAGGGGACATTCCTTGTCTTTCCACAACTTGTTATACACATAAGAATACACATAATGCTAATCAATGATTTGGCAATAGGATGCGAATCACATCGTAAAAATAGTTTTGCAAACTCCATATAAATTATCTTGAATTCTCTAAAAATTTCTCTATCCATGAAGGACCTCCCAACAAAAACCGTGAACCGCCTATAGCATCACGTTTACACTTTTCTGGCATCGCGATCTTCTTTATCCATAAGCCATCTCAGGATGTTTTCCAAGAACACGCAGTAGGCGTTCATCTGCGCCTTCCAAGACATAATCGGGCATACGATAGTTTAGGTAGGGCCAGAACCGCTGTGCAACAAAGCGTTGCCCGTAAACTTGGTGAAACAGGTAACGGATCCGATCGGACTGGTTCGGTGTCCCTCGATGCCATGTCTGTCCATTGAGCAGATAGAGGTCGCCTGCTTTCATAAGGAGTGAAACAGGTGGTTTGCCGTCGAAGGTTGGGTATTCTGGGTCATCGGGCTGTCGTCCAGAGTAATGACTACCGGGGACGAATTGGGACGGACCGTATTTAACCTCATCTTGGTCAGTTAGCGCGATTTGCACGGACATACGGAGCACTGGCATACGCAATCTCGGATCGTGCCGTTCCATCTCTGGTGTGATCGGAAATTCCACACCATCGTCGATGTGGAACCGATTGATCCCTAAATCTTTTCGGTTGAGAATACACCCTTGAGCGATACAGTGGCAATGCTCACCTAACACACTTTCAGCAATGCTGATGATCGGTTCACGCACGAGTAGGTCGCGGAACATGAGATCACACTCAAATAGGCGATGCACCACAATAGGGGCTTTTCCGTCTTGTCGAGAACCTTTAACGTTGCGCATCTCCATGAAGTAAGGTTCGGCAAAAATTTCGTCAACGCGCGCAACGATCCGTTCGCACTCTTCGCGTGAGAGTACATTTCGGACAATCGTCACGCCGTTTTGATAGAAGTCCTTCAAGATAGCGTTCAAAGTATCTGGAGGTAGCGGTTCGGCGGGAAGTGCTTGTTCTTTGGTATCCATGGTTCTGAATCCTAATGTGTCGGTTGGGTTGGATGGTTCCTACGTCCTATTGCTGTGACGACTGTCCTGCGTTCAAAAATCAATTTTTGGTTTCCCGCAAGTTTAAGCGGCTGGATTATCCAATCGGCGTGCGTGTTCGGGACAACCACCCGTCTTGCACCAGAATCAATTGCCGCTTGCAATCCAACAGTAGCATCTTCTGGGTCGAATCCCCACCATGCCGCGTTGGCAACTGTCCTTTTTCCAGAACGAACATCCGCAATCGCTTCGAGATTTTCCATTGGGTATGCTCCATAGAGAGGCTACACCAGAACAAAGGAAGCTGCCCGTCTGTCACAAACCGGACGTGCTGGCAGCTTGGTCGATTTCTTGATGTCCTGTTTACAGCGCAAAGGTCTTCTCATCATCAAGTTCCATCAGTGCGAACCATGTATTGATGTCCGTACGCTCTGGAGCAATTCGGCTGATCATCTTCGCCATGAGTGCCTTGTAGCGTTCATCCGTAGGACCCATCTGAGCCATCCGTTCGTTATAAGCTTCAATGTCTGCTTCGCTTTTGGGATGATTCGCCTTCAGCCACGTCTCGACCTCTGCATCGGTTGCCAACGTTTTTAGTGCTTCAGTGAATTCTGCCGCAGATATACCAAGGAAACCGAGCGTTGCCCGATCAATCCCAGAATCTTCACCGTAAAAATATGCCCCCAACGTATTGCTATTAGATGCACGCCCTTTGTCAATCAACCGTGCGAGTTGAACCATGCCGTAGACATCGGTGTTGTAAGGACTTCGTGGCGCGCGGCGATTGAGGTCAACGATACCGAAACTCAACTGATCGTCCACGTCTTGAAGTGCTACCCATGTGGTAATGTCTGTGCGGGTCGGATCTACTTCTTGGCATCGCGCTTCAAACCGTTCACGTGTTGTTTCATTGGGTCCGTAGTTGACCAACGTTTCGTTGAATTCATCAATCTCATCCTGCGATTTACCACAGTTTTCCAGTACCCATGCCCCGAGTTCGAGATTATTCGGGTTGTTGACTGCCGCTTCCTGAAAATCTGCAGCTCCGATCCCAAGAAATTCTAAAATACGGATGTCTTGTCCAGAATTGTCTCCGTATAGGTATTCACCGATTTTCTCAGCGCGTTCGGCGCGTGCTTTATCTGCCATACGCGCGACACCGCAGATACCACCGATATCTTTGGCGCGCGCACTGCGAGGCGGACCAGCAGTCAGGTCAACCTGCCAGAAGCTGCCCCAATCGTCGAGTTCCATCGACTGTAATACCGTTGTAATATCGGTTCTGCCTGGGGCAAAGCGAGCGAGTCGCTCCTTCAACCGTTGTTTGTGTCCCTCTGTGTCAGGTAGTTGACTGAGGGCGGCATCGTTAAACTCAGCAATCTCTGCTGCAGTCTTTCCACTTGTTTCAAGCACCCAGTGTCCGAGAGCAGCATCATCATATTCGTCAGCCGCTTCGGCGTAAGCATCGGCGGAAATCCCTAAAAACGTTAAAACGCGCTGATCCAAACCAGAACTCTCACCGTAGATATAATCACCGAGCGTTTCTGCGTTGTGTGCGCGTGCCTTATCTGTCAGCCGTGCCACACCTACAATCCCAGCGATCCCGAGATTTGAAGGGCGACGTGGCGGTTGGCGTGTCAAATCCATAATTTATGTCCTTCCAGTTCAAGAAGTGAGGTGTTATGTTTTTTACCAATATTTTATCATGCCAAATATTTTATCATAGTGTCAAAGCGTGTCAAGAAAAAAAGCACACCGATCCCTTAATTTGCCTTGTCAATTTTCATGCGACATTGTATAGTTATGTCAAAACTCTATGGAGGCATACAATGGGATTTCCTGTTTACGATTACCGCACAGATATACGGAATGTATTGGTGACACCGCAAATTCGCTCTCGATTTTTAAGGATGGAGCCTGGACAGAGTGCCCAACTTCATAGCCATGACTTGGGGCATGAAATTTTCCTAATTCTGGAAGGACGCGTCGAATTTGAAATTGAGGGTGAAACAGAAGAGCTGGGACCGGGGCAAATGTGTGTCGCTTTGGTGGATCAACCGCACACGGTACGCGTTCTCGGTGATGAGCCAATGACGATGTATCTGTCTGTTACGCCACATGTCCATCCCACGCACACGCCGCGGACAGAAGAAGGCGAACGACTCCCGCACAATTTCGTCTCACCTCGTGCTTACGATGTTGAACCGGATATGCAGGTATCGGTGGCGGAACTCGTTGCGCGCCAGATACATGCCGCAGAATTGTTGGAGGGACTTACCCGCACCTGCTCAGTTGTTCAGCAGGAAATGGGCACGCAACTGAAGACTGCACTCGCTGAGGATGATGCCGCCACCGCTATCGCAGCACGTAAAGCAATGTGGGAAGCCATCTATCCGGTTTACAAAGCTGTCGCTGAATTGGGCGAGGTCTGGAATGCGCTTGCACCCCGCGTAGCCCAGTAGGCTATTTTTAATTTGTTTTGTTTTCGTGTTTGTGTTATACTTAAAACAACAAAGGGTATGTTCGCCCAATTTACGGGAAATTATCTAAATTTGAACCGAATTTGATTTGACAACGTTTTAAAATTAGGATAAACTTATCTTTTAACCTTAAAAGTCCCGTTTGAAAGGCTCGCCTTGTGCTCTGATTCCAATGCGCTGGTGCGGAAGAATCTCCCATATTTATTACGGTTGAAATCTTTTGTCAAACGAGGGGCTGTAATCTTTACCGAAAGGTAAGGAACATCAGAATATAAATGAATTATGAAGGAGTGTCTTATGAAAGACCAGCTTTTTAACAGGAAAATCCTTTTTTCCTTATTAGCTGTTGTAATGTGTTTAGGATTTACAGCAATGAGTTACGGTCAAGCCGTCGTTTCTGTAGAACCTGCTGAAGTAGAGTCCCCGGCGGTCGGGGAAGAACTCATGGTGAGTATTAACATAACGGGTGGTGCAGATGTTGCTGGATATCAAATAACCGTAAACTTTGATCCAACTGCGCTTGAGTATGTTTCTGGTGCGAATGCAGACTATTTGCCTGCTGGTGCCTTTGGAGTGCCGCCTACTACAACTGAAAGTAGCGTTACAATCGCTGGAACCTCTTTAACAGGAGCTGCTCCGGATGCCGATGGTACACTCGCTACGGTAACATTTACAGTTGTTGAGTCAAAACCGTCTGCTATCAGTTTGACGGGTGTTACGCTCGCTGATGCCACTGCTGCTGCATTAGAGGTCACGACTATGGACGGTATGGTTACCGTTGATGGTGCTGGTCCAGCAGCCGAAGAAGAGGTTACTGAGGAACCAGCAGCCGAAGAGGAAGCCGAAGAAGAGGTTACTGAGGAACCAGCAGCCGAAGAGGAAGCCGAAGAAGAAGTTACTGAGGAACCAGCAGCCGAAGAGGAAGTCGCCCCTGAAATGCCAGTGAGCCAGATGTTCGAGATTACCCTCACGAACCTCACTACCGGTGAACATGGTGTCAGTGGACAAACGCTTTCACCCGCGATTTTCGCAGCACACCCCGCTGGCGTTAAACTCGCCGAAGTCGGTCAACCTGCGAGCCCAGCGATTGTCGCACTTGCTGAAGGTGGAGATACCTCAGGACTTGAAGCACTTGCAGCAGCTGCTGGCGCGAACGTCAAGATCGCTATGAATGTGGATATGACGCGTCGGTATACGATGCCGGGTCAATCTACGACTGTTACCGTAACTGCTGATAAAACGAACTCTTCGCTATCTATCGGCTCAATGTTGGTCTCAACGAACGATGCGTTCATCGCGGTTATTGACGAACCTCTCTTTGATGAAGACGGTATGCCTGTCACAACAACCATTGACTTGATGGCGTATGATGCTGGGAGTGAAGATAACACAGAAATGGCTTCCGATATTCCGGGACCGCTTGGTTTAGATGAAGCGACGGATCCCCCAGGAAGTAATGAACGGGTGCCAACCGTAGATGGCGTCATAGCAGCACACGAAGGGATTCAGGGTGTTGGGGATGTGACAGAAGCGTTTGCATGGGAAGAGCCGACAGCGATGTTGACGATTACACCTGTTGAAATGCCCACAGAACCGGTTGTAGAAGAACCGATGCCGGAACCCGTCGTGGAAGGTCCTGGTTTTGATGTGACGCTTGAAGCGGGTTTGAATATGATTTCGATTCCGCTGATGCCGGCAGAACCTTACACAGCAAAATCACTCGCAGAAATGCTGGGTGCAACGGTTGTGATCCAACTCGATGCGGCAACGCAGGGTTTCGTGGGTTACACGGTAGCTGATGAAGGTGATGGCTTTGGTATTGACGGTGGCATGGGTTATATCGTGAATACGCCTGCTGGAGCCAATGTAAAGTTCACAGGTGATGCATGGGATAACCAGCCTGAACAGCCTGAACCTGAAGAAGCCCCTGCTGAGGAACCGGTTGCCGAAGAAGATGCCCCCGCAGAGGAACCCGCTGCTGCTGAAGAAGAAGTTGCTGAGGAACCTGCTGCAGAGGAACCCGCTGCTGCTGAAGAAGAAG